>JAIKWO010000176.1 GCA_024684675.1 Lachnospiraceae bacterium | reverse complement strand
CAGGCTGCTTTTCAGGTCGCATCCATTATCACAACGACCGGTTTCGTCACCACTGATTTTGACACCTGGCACGAGAATGCAAAAGCCGTTCTGCTTTTACTCATGTTCATAGGTGCGTGTGCCGGCAGCACCGGCGGCGGGATCAAGGTTTCCAGAATCGTGCTTGTTTTCAAATCCATGTTCAAGGAGCTTTACAACTATATTCACCCGAAGAATGTCCGTGCGATCTGGTTCGATAAGCGTCCCATGGATAAAAGCGTGGCACGTTCCACCGTTGTTTATTTCATGACATTTATGCTGCTCTTCTTTGTTTCCGTGTTTGCGATCACATTTGAAGGGTATGACTTTATGACGTCGTTTTCGTCGGTTGCAGCGACCATAAACAATATCGGACCCGGCATGTCACTTGCGGGTCCGACAGAAAACTTCGCTTATTTTTCCGTATTTTCCAAATACGTTTTTATGTTTGATATGTTAGCCGGAAGGCTTGAGCTTTTCCCCATGCTCATCCTTCTATATCCGGGCACATGGGAAGAACTTTTACCGAAAGGCAGGTCTAATCCGCGATAATGCGGTTCCTGCCGCTCTTTTTTGCAATATACAACCTGTCGTCCGCCATGCGGATCATGGAATCCGGTGTATCGGTTTCCTGTACTTCCATGAGACCGAACGACATCGTGACCTTGATTGACTCCTCACCGTAATCAAGTACCTTGAAACGCAGTTCTCGCAAAAGCGTTTCCAGCAGTTCTTTGGCCTCTTCCTTGTTCTTCTTGTAGATCAGTAGGAATTCCTCTCCACCCCATCTGGCCGCATAGCCGCATCCCCGCATATGCTTTTTAAGGTGTGAGGAGACCATGCGAAGCACTTCATCGCCGGCATCATGCCCATAGGTATCATTCACCTTTTTAAAGAAATCGATATCGCCGATTGACACACAATAATCAATTCCTTCAACTTCCTTGGATCTGACTATATCCGCAAGACATTTATTCCCGAACCTTCTGTTAAAAAGACCGGTCAGCGCATCGCGCTCCACGAGATTCTGAAGCGAAGTCTGCATACGCACCATGGCTTTGGCCATCAGGCCGAGTTCATCTTTTCTCGCTGTCACATCATATGGCATGGAAGCTGTAAAGTCTCCGCTCATCGTTACTTCCATATAAGACTGCATGGTCGTGATATGATGCGCCATCTTTCGCACAAAGCGATAGCTGATATAACCTGCGATCGCTGCCAAGACGATGATCAGCAGAAGTAGCGGAATGACGGATTTATATAGGGTCGTCATGACAGTCGCTTCCGGCTTTGCCGCACCGATCATGCCGATGATCTGACCGGCAGAATTGCGGATCGGCATATAGAACGCATAGAAGCTTTCACCCTTGATATCCACACCGGGATAGAAGCCGTCGCCTCCGTTCTGATAGACATCGCGCATCACGATCGCACTACTGCCCGTTCCGACGATATCAGCACCTTCTTCGTTTTTGATCGTTGTTAAGATACGCGTATCGTAATAGAAGATCGTGATCTCGGCGCCCGTGTCTCTTTGTATCTCATTAAGTAACTCATGATCGCCGTTGAGCGGAACATCACCTTTATAAAAGATCTTCTGCTCATCGCCTTCCAAATGGAAATCCCCGGGATACAGGATGTTATAAGATCCCAGAGTCATCGAGCAGATGCTCCGAAGCTCGTCCTGTACCTCATCGTAGATCACCCTGCGAAAACGTCCCACGCCAAAAGCGGAAACAACAAGGCTTAAAACGATCATCGGCAGGACAACCATTGCAAGCATGGCCTTAAACAAACCGGATGATTGTTTTTTGATCATCAGATACACCTCCTTTAGAGAATCCTTCTGATCGACAGGATCGGTCTGTAAGTTGCAACGGACAGACGGATGCCGGTGCGTTCCGTGCTGGCATGAACGATGTAGCCGTTGCCAATATACATACCAACGTGGCCGGAATAGCATACAAGATCTCCCGGCTCAGCCCGGTCGTATGTTACTTCTTTTCCGTACGCTCTCTGTGCGGCGGAATTTCGGGGAATCGAAATACCAAAATCACGGTAGACTGCCTGCGTAAAGCCGGAACAATCCGCTCCATTCGTCAGGCTCGTTCCGCCCGCCACATACGGATTTCCGATAAACTTGCAGGCATAGGATGCGATCTCCTTCCCTTTGGAACTACCGCTTGCGCTTGCAATCAGCTTCAACGCCTGCTCGGGTGCAACGCCACTGCTCTTCTGTGTAGTCTTACCGGACTGTGCAGCTTTTCTCGCTGCCTCTTCCGCTTCAAGCTGCTTGATCTGCGCATTCTGCTTACTGATCAGTGCCTTGTACTGTGCGGCAGTTTGCCTGATCTGCGCGATCTGGACATCAAAATTCTTTGATTCCTTCTTCTTTTCATCTAAGATAACCTGGAGTTCCGCTTTCTCTTCTTCCAGTTCATACTCTTGTGCTTCGAGTTCGGATTTTTCGTCCTCCAGTTTTTGCTTTAATTCTTCGACTTTCTTTCTGATCTCCTGGTATTCGGTCAGAAGACGCCTGTCATATTCATACAGCTTCTCAATATAATCCGCTTTGTTGAGCATATCGGCAATGCTCTTGGACTCGAACAGAAGCTGCGCGTATGTCACATTTCCTTTTTCGTACATAAAACGGATACGCGTTTTCATCGCTTCGTACTGCTCATGTTCCTGTTCGATGGCCGCCTCAAGTTCCGTCTTCGCATCTTCGATCTCGCCCTTTTTTACTTCGATCTCGTCTTCCAAAAGGCTGATGCTGGACATCAGTTCCATGAGGCTCGCATCTAATTCCGCAATCTCACTATCCACTTCCGCCTTCTCACCGGCAAGTCCCGATACGCGGCTGTTCAGTTCCGAAAGCTGTGCCTGCGTCTCGGCGAGCTGCGCTTTCAGCTCGGCGATCGTGGCCGCATGTGCAGAAAGAGCCACGGAAAACAGTACGAATATGGATAACGCAGTGATCAGCGTTTTCTTCATCATGATTCTCCCCGGCTCTTTTATTCTTAAATCGTATGATATTACAGATCGCAGTTCTTCACTGTTCTCGGGAACGGAAGGACGTCTCGGATGTTGCCCATACCTGTCAGATACATAACGCATCTCTCAAAACCAAGGCCGAATCCCGCGTGTCTTGCTGTTCCGTATTTTCTAAGATCAAGATAGAAGTCATAGTCTTCCTTCGGAAGGCCAAGATCTTCCATGCGCTTCAAAAGAAGATCGTAATCGTCTTCTCTCTGGCTACCGCCGATGATCTCGCCAATCCCCGGTACAAGACAGTCAACCGCAGCAACGGTCTTGCCGTCATCGTTCAGCTTCATGTAGAATGCCTTGATCTCCTTCGGATAATCCGTTACAAATACCGGACGACCGAATTCTTTTTCCGTGAGGAAACGCTCATGCTCTGTCTGCAGATCGCATCCCCAGAATACTTTATAATCAAATTCATCGTTGTGCTTCTCAAGGATCTTAACCGCTTCCGTATACGTCACATGTGCGAAATCAGAGTTCACAACATTGTTCAGTCTCTCCAGCAGACCTTTATCGACAAACTGATTGAAGAAGTTCATCTCTTCGGGTGCATGTTCAAGTACAAAACGAATGATAAATTTGAGCATGCTCTCTGCAAGCACCATGTCATCCTTCAGATCGGCAAAAGCCATCTCCGGCTCAATCATCCAGAACTCAGCCGCATGCCTTGTTGTGTTGGAGTTCTCTGCACGGAATGTCGGTCCGAATGTATATACGTTGCGGAATGCAAATGCGTATGTCTCCAGATTCAGCTGGCCGCTGACGGTCAGATTGGTCGGCTTGCCGAAAAAGTCTTTGCTGTAATCCACCTTGCCGTCTTCCGTCTTGGGAAGATTGTCAAGATCCAGTGTTGTTACCTGGAACATCTCACCGGCACCTTCACAGTCGCTTCCCGTGATGATCGGTGTATGCACATAGACAAAGCCTCTTTCCTGGAAGAACGTATGGATCGCATATGCGATTAGGGAGCGCACTCGGAATACTGCCTGGAATGTATTGGTTCTGGCACGAAGGTGTGTGATCGTGCGCAGATACTCAAATGTGTGGCGCTTCTTCTGAAGCGGATAATCCGCGGTGGACATACCTTCGATCTCAATCGAATCCGCCTGAATCTCAAACGGCTGCTTCGCATTCGGTGTTGCAACCAGTGTACCTGTCGCGATCACCGCACTGCCAACATTGAGTTTGCTGATCTGCGCGAAGTTGTCAAGCTTATCACCGTAAACGATCTGAAGCGGTTCAAAGAAAGAACCGTCATTCAATACGATAAAACCAAACGTCTTGGAGTCACGGTTGCTTCTGACCCATCCGCCGACGCTGATCTTCTTGTCGATATATTTTTCCTTATTATGATAGAGTGACTTAATATCAATCAGTTCCATTGCTTTCTCCTTCGCTCTCCTCAGTGATAACAGCATTTTCCTTCAAAACGTTCATCACCTTTTCTGCCATCACATAATCTCTGATATCTTCATCGCCAAGCGACTTGCGCAGCTCTTCTTCACTCGCAAAATCGCCGTTGTCGATCTCTTTCTTGATCATTTCATTGATCTCGTCCTTGGAGACATCAATCTTCTCCGCATTTGCAATCGCCTGCATCAAAAGTGCTTCCTGCGCGGATTCCTTCGCGCCCTCACGACCCTTTTTTTCAAACTCTTCCATGGTCACGCCGTAATACTGCGATACCATCTGCTCTGTGGTCATACCATACTGTGCCGCAAAATTGCTCATATTTTTAAGCGCTTTCTGGTAATATACCTCCACCAGTGTATCCGCGGGGTCATTCTTAAATGTCGCACCTACTTTTGCCGCCTCGATCAACTTGGACGAAAGCTGCTGGTCATAATACTTTTCGGCATCCTCGGTCAGAAGATTCTTTACAAACGCCTTGTAATCTTCCACGTTATCACAATCAGGCTGGATCTTCTTAACGGTTTCATCTGTCAATTCAGGGATCACACTCTCCTGAATCATATTGATCGTTACATGGAAAACGACATCCTGACCGGCCAATTCCGCCTTGGGATAATTGTCGGGGAATGTCAGATTCAAATCAACCTTGTCGCCCTTATTCTTTCCGATCAGGCCATCTTCAAAGCCGGCGATAAATGTGTGCGAACCAAGGAGCAGGTCTTTCGTTCCGGTACCGCCGTCAAACGCAACGCCATCTTTCTCACCTACATAATCAATATTGAGCGTATCGCCGTTTTGTGCGGCACGTCCCGTTACTTCCTTCAGTTCTGCGTTCTGCGTAAGAACGTAATTGATATAGTTGTCCGTATACTCGTCGGTTACTTCCGGACGTTCTACGGATACTTCCAAGCCTTTGTACTGTCCGAGTTCTACGTAATCCTCTGTTTTCGTTTTGGAAAGATCCGACTCCACGCCGCATGCCGTAAGCAGGACGGACGTTGCTGCTGCCAAACAGAGCATCCACTTTCGATTCATTTCTGTCTTACCTCCTAAAGCCCCTAATAACGTTAGATTATAGCACAAACCCTATCAGGATACAATTATAACAACGGGGAAAGGAGACGACATACCTGTTCTTTCATGCGGACATACAAAGACCGCCGGCCGTACTGCTCCGGCGTGATATGCTTGCACTTGCGAAGATCCTGTTTAAAAAGCTTCACCATTTTCTGCGCCTGCTCTTCGTTGTATATGATCGCATTCACCTCAAAATTAAGGCGGAAGCTGCGAATATCCATATTGGCGGTTCCGTATGCCATGACGCGTTCATCCGCAATAAGGCCCTTCGCATGAAGGAACCCGTTATTGTAGGTGTATACCTTTGCCCCCGCCCTGATCAGATCACCGGCATACGACATGGTCGCCGGATAGACAAATGGGTGATCCGGCTTACTGGGGATCATAATATTGACTTCCACCCCTGAGCGTGCCGCCACCAAGAGCGCACTGTAAACAGCATCATCCGGGATAAAATACGGCGTCTGCAAATAGATGCTTTGTTTTGCACGCGCGATCAAGCGGATATAGTTGTTCCTGATATTCTGAAGGTCAGAGTCGGGTCCACTCGATATGATCTGGATGTCACAATTGCCGTATAGGATCTCCGGTGTCTTAAAACAGCGCTCCGCATTCGTGACGGCTTTGTCCGATGCGAAGTTCCAATCCTGGAGAAAACGAAGCTGCAAGCCCGCTGCGGCCGCCCCCTGGATCCGCAGATGCGTATCGCGCCAATATCCGAATCTCGGGTCTTCACCCAGGTATTCCCGCCCGATATTGAATCCGCCGACATAACCGATCAACCCGTCGATCACGACGATCTTACGGTGGTTACGGTAGTTAAGACGCAGGTGGAACCTGCGAAGAAGCGGCGGAAAAAAGGCAACAGCTTCAATACCCGCGCGGCGAAGCTTACGCCACTTTGCATGCGAGACAAAACGACCGCCCATACCATCATAAAGAATACGGACTTTTACGCCTTCCGCAGCCTTCTCTTTCAGTGCATTGCAGATCCGGTCGAACAGCGCATCGTTCCGGATAATATAAGACTGGATGTGAATCGATTCCTTCGCATTCCTGATATCCTCCAGAAGTCTGTCAAACAATTCGTGCCCATCCGTCAGGATACGCACCGCATTATTGCCGGTCAGAACCGCACCCGATGTATCCAGATTGTAATAGATCAGATCCGTAAAAGGTACCAGATCCGGACGCTTCTCCTGCAGTACATGACGTTTTAAACTTTTCTCCTGATTCAGGATCGCCTCCTGAACCTTATCCTCCACACGTTTGATGCGGAACTTCTGGCGCTTATGGATATCGCCGCCAATCAAAAGGTACAGGATAAATCCAAGGATCGGAACGGCATAAAGGATCAGAAGCCACGCCCAGACCGAGGTCGGATCTTTGCGTCTGAAGAAAACGATACCGATCGCCAAAATGCAATTAATAATCGCCAGGTGATGCATTATAAAACGCAGTACATCAACCGTCTCATTCCATATCATAGTCATAGTCTGATTATACCCCAATCAAATTGCCGAAACAATCGCGGAGCCTTTCCTTTTCTTGCTTTTGGGTATGAACAATGGTAAAATAGTCGGGTGAGTGGCCACGCCCTCAACTATTGTTCTGGATTCATGGGAGGTTATTGTGAATACATCCACTATTGTTTTAATTAGTATACTGGTCGTGATGGTGATCGTGCTGATCGTCCTGTACTTCCTCGGCAGAAGAGCACAGAAAAGACAGGCTGAGCAGCAGGAGATGATGGAAGCGAACAAGCAGACCGTTTCCATGCTGATCATCGATAAGAAGCGACTTCGCATCAAAGATTCCGGTCTTCCGCAAATGGTCATCGACCAGACGCCCAAATATCTGCGTCGTTCCAAGCTTCCGATCGTTAAGTGCAAGGTCGGTCCGCAGATGATGACACTTGTTTGTGACGAAAAGATCTTCGATTCTATTCCGGTCAAGAAGGAAGTCAAAGCAACTGTCAGCGGCATGTACATCCTCGGTGTCAAAGGACTTCACGGAACCACACAGGCAAAGGAAGCGCCAAAGAAAGGTTTCTTCAAAAGTCTTATCGAAAGAGCGCAGGAAAAAGCAGGTGCAAAGCCCATCAAATAGCATCGTAAAAAACGGCTCGTTCCTACAGGAACCGGGCCGCTTCTTTTTTCGGGCGAACATCCATATTGATCTTGCACTCAGCAAGATGCTCGTAATTGATCTCCAGCGCATAATCCACCTGAATAGAGATGCGCTCCTCTTCCTCTTTTACATTGACGCCGTGCGTATCGATCCCGATCAGGATACTGCCGAAAGGCGTCTTGTATTCCGTCATGTTCTTCTTATTTTCCTCAAAGATCATATGCACGTTCACAACGCCGCGTTTTGTCAGATCCAGCGTGGAATCGTTCCATTTGATGATATTCTTTGTGGAATCGTGAAAGCCTTCCATTGCCTCATCATAGATCACGTAATGCTGGCTGTTCTTTTGAAAATACTCCGCGGGCGTGATCGTTTCCAGCGTACCGCTGTCAGCTTCTGCATCAAATTGCAATCCGCGAATGGACAATAAAACATCCTGTGTCATCTGTTACTCCTTTTAATACTCTTCGATCCGAACCGTCTTGGCAAAAATGTTTTCATACTTGAGAGCCGTATTTGCAAAGCGGCTGAATTTTTCAGCTGAATCACTTACATAAAAGCGATGTTCCAGCAAGCTCTCGTGTGTCGCCTCCGGGTTCAGGATCCCTTCTTCCGAAAGAAGGTCTTTCAGCGCATGTGCTGTCTCCCACGCCGGATTCACCAACGTGACATTCTCTCCCATGATCCTTCCGATCGTGGTACGGATGAGCGGATAATGCGTACAGCCGAGGATCAGTGTGTCGATCCCGCTGCCTTTTAGACCTTCCAGATAGCGCCTTGCAATCTCGTCCGTGACAGGATCATCCAAAAGCCCTTCTTCCACAAGCGGGCAGAAGAGCGGACAGGCCTTCCCAACAACCTGTGCATTCGGCGCGACTTTGCTGATATACTTTTCGTAGATCCTGCTGCCGACAGTGCCTTCCGTTCCGATGATCCCGATACGACCGTTCTTCGTTGTTTCCGCCGCCGTCTTGGCGCCCGGCTTCACAACACCGATGATCGGGATATCGATCTCTTTTTCCAGCGTATCAAGTGCATAGGCACTTGCCGTATTGCAGGCAACCACGATTGCTTTCACGCCCTGCTGCAGAAGGAATCTTACGATCTGCTCGGAATACATGGTGATCGTCTCTTTGGACTTTCCGCCGTATGGAACGCGCGCCGTATCTCCGAAATAAACGATCCGTTCGCTCGGAATCTGACTCATAATCTCACGAACGACCGTCAGTCCGCCCACACCGGAATCGAATACGCCGATCGGCGCCGATGCGGACATCCTTTTTCTATCTGTCATCTTGCTTCCATAGCCTCTTTTCTGATATTACGCATAACGGCTTCTTCCTGATTGTCGATATGCGTTCTGACCGTATCAGATGCAACCTTTTTCTCTTTATTGATGATGCTGTTGACCATCATCGTATGCTCCCGAAGGATCTGATCGTGCTTGGAAAAATCCTTGATATACTCAAAACGATAACGATACATCTGCTCGCCCAGATTGCTGACAAGCTGTGAAAGCCTGTCGTTCTTGGACGCCTCCACGATCACATTGTGAAAAGCAACATCCGCGGATGCGATCGCAGATACATCTTTGCTTCTGACCGCAGCCTCAAACTCTTTTAGTTTATCACGCAGTGTCAAGATCTCTTCCGGTTCGATCCTGTCACAGGCAAGTTCGATTGCAAGTGTCTCAAGCACTTTGCGGACTTCCAGAACGTCCCGAAGGCTCTTCTCGGTAATATTGGCCACTTCAGCGCCTCGCCTCGGGATCATGGTCACGAGACCCTCAAGCTCAAGCTTACGAATCGCCTCCCTGATCGGTGTCCTGCTGACGCCGAGGCGATTGGCCAGGTGAATCTCCATCAGTCTCTCACCTGGTTTTAACTCGCCCGTCAGAATCCCTCTTCTGAGCGTCTTGAATACAACTTCTCGCAGCGGCAGGAATTCATCCATGCCCTCCAGCAAATGATCCTCACTCATCACACATCCTCCTAAACCGGTATACAGGTCTTGTCCGTAAAGCACGTTACGAACAGATCCTTCGCCAACTTAGCTTCAAAAAGAAACGCCTTTGCCTTTTCGGCGTCTTCTTCCCTCTCAAACAATCCGAAAACGGTCGGTCCACTGCCGCTCATCAGCGCCGCCTTGGCACCGCACATTTTCATTTTTTCTTCGATCATGCCGATCACAGGGTACTCACGTCCCGTCACCGTCTCCAATACATTTTCAAGCGATGCGCACATCGCATCGAGGCTGCCGCCTTGAATCGCTGCGATCACCCCGTCCATGTCGGGATGATGCGTCAGTTCATTGGCATGCAGGTTTTCATATACATATTTAGTCGATACATCGATATCCGGCTTTGCTATGAGCACGTGGCACGCAGGCGGCGCCGGAAGCGGAGACAAGATCTCGCCGATCCCTTCCGAAAGCATCGTTCCACCCATAATGCAATATGGCACATCGGCACCGACTTTCACGGACAGTTTGGAAAGCTCCTCCCTGTCGATCCCTTTTGCAAAAAGCGTGTTCAGCCCCACGAATGTGGCAGCTGCATCTGTACTTCCGCCCGCCATTCCCGCGGCCATGGGAATCCTTTTCTCAAGGCGGATTGAAACGCCGGATGGAAGCCCGAAGGTATCTGCAAACAACTTTGCCGCTTTATAGATCAGATTGTTCTCATCGCCCGGAAGAAGCGCATTGTCCGTTGTAATCGTAATGCCCGATCCGGCTTTTGAAAACGTCAGTGTATCGGACAGATCAATGGTCTGCATGACCATGCGGACCTCATGATAACCGTTCCGCAGGCGCCTTACGACATCAAGGCCAAGGTTGATCTTGGCCATCGCACGCAGTGTCAGTGTATCCATGAATGTATCTCCATGTGTTTTTTGTATACAGTACATTGTTTATTATACCTTTGAAACAAAAAAAATGCAAATTGGGTGTAAACACAGAGCTTAAAGAAGCCGATAATAAGAATAGAAACAATTTGGTATCCGAAAACGACGTGACAAGGAGGTTACAATATGAGCGTAAACGGAATCAGTAATGTACAGACAGATCAATACAGCAAATACACGGAAGCTTCAACAAATGCCGCTTCCGCTAAGACTACCGCAGATAAGCCTGCAGCGGCAGATACCGGTGTCGTATACGAGAAATCCTCAGAAAGCGGCGCTACAGATTCCTCCAAGATCTATACCCCCAACACCGATCTGGTTGCTAAGATGAAAGCTGACGCCGAAGAGCGTACTGCGCAGCTCCGCCAGCTCGTTGAGCAACTGATGACCGGACAGGGCAAAGCTTTCGCGATTGCAAATAACGACGAAGACATGTGGCACTTCCTCGCAGAAGGCAAGTTCGAAGTCGATGCCGAGACAAAGGCAAAAGCACAGGCCGATATCGCGGACGACGGATACTGGGGTGTTGAGCAGACATCCGAACGCATTCTCGAATTTGCAAAGGGATTAAGCGGCGGCGATCCTGCAAAAGCGGAAGAAATGCTCGATGCATTCAAAGAAGGCTACAAGCAGGCAACGAAGTCATGGGGCAAAGATCTTCCCGATATCTCCTCCAGAACCTACGATGCCGTAATCGAAAAATTCAACAAATGGAAAGACGAAGCTACACAAGCGGAGTCAACCACCGTCACACAATAGACCTCAACTATTCATCATAAATAAGAAGATCCCGATACGTTCTTGCATCGGGGTCTTTTTACGTGCATATCTATTGGTAGTCGGAAACGATATTCTGCATCCACATATTGCTCCGAACCATCAGGTATCCAATCACGTCTTTAATGATCTCTGAGAAAACAACCACCGCATAGATCGTCTCAAGCGGCCAAGTTGTAAAGTGTGCCAAAACAAATGCAAGTGACACGTTCACTGCCCATGAATACAGCGAATCAAAAGCAAACGTGATCCATGTACGCCCGCCGCTTCGGATCGTAAAATATGCGCAGTGGCTGAAGCCCTGAAGCGGAAGCACAAGCGCCGAGATTACGATCAGTCTGGATGCCAGATCACGGATCTCCTGCTGCGTATTATATACCATCGGAATGAGACGACCCGCCGGGATCAGCAGGAGCATGACCATGATACAGAGCACTTCGCTTAGGAAGAACAGCTTGTTGTCAACGTCTTTTGCTTCATCAAGCTTGCCGGCTCCCAGCTTCTGCCCGACCAGGATCGCGATACAGTGTCCAACCTGAAGACACAGAACATTGAACAGATTGCTGACAAGCCAGCAGATGTTCGTCGCTGCCACAGCCTCCATTCCGCGAGAGGAATAGCATTGGTTGACCATCGCAATGGCGCCGGACCACAGGGTTTCATTAATCATCAGCGGGAAAGTCACCCATGAGAGTTTTTTCAAAAGCGGGAGCGATACACGGAAAGAACGGTAGACCCCCCTGATATACGGATTGATGTCCACTCTTCTATGCGTCCAGATCACAACGATCATCATCTCGATCAGTTTGGAAATGACTGTTGCGATCGCCGCTCCTGTCACGCCAAGTGCAGGAAATCCGAGCTTGCCGAAGATCAAAATATAGTCGAGGATCAGATTGGCAATGACAGCGCTGCCGCTTGCATACATCGGGACCGCCGTATTCCCGACTTCTCTCAAAACGCTTGCGTACGCAGTCGAGAATGCCATCGGGATCATTCCAAGGATCATGATCTGCATATATTCCCATGCATAGGAAGCACACAAAACCGGATCCCCGATCTCACCGTCGCCCTTTAAATAACTGCCGATCAACTCACGCCCGTAGAACAGAAAAGCCAGCAAAAACAGCGCCGTGATTAGGTAATTGACGCATAGTCTGAAGCGGACCGTATCACGCTGCCCCTTCACATCACCGCTTCCGTAAAACTGCACACCGTAAATACTGCCGCCGCTTGTAGCGCCGAACAGCGCCAGCATGAATATAAAATGAAACTGGTTGACGATCGCAACGGCACTCATTTGTTCCGTGCCGATCCGACCAACCATGATATTATCTACAAGATTTACAAGATTCATCAGCAGGTTCTGCAGGATCATCGGGACGACCAGCTTAAACATCATCACGTAAAAATCCTTGCTGCCGACATATTTTCTTCGAAATGAAGTGAGCATATGAAACCTCATGTCTTTATTGCGAAACAGCCCTTCATTCAGTATAATGAATGTGCTTGCGCATCGCAAGCGAACAGAGTTCGGAGGCTATTTATGATTCGTTTTATCATTACCATATCGTTGGTTGTTTTGTTTTTGGTCTGCAGCATCCCGCTGCTCATTGTTGAATCCCTGATCGGGCTTGTGTGGCCGAAAGTTCGCGACTACAGTTGCCTGTACATCATCCGTACGATCCTCAGATTCCTTGCATGGACTGCCGGTGCCAGACCGACCTTCATCGGACTTGAGAACATTCCCAAAGACCGTGCGGTTCTCTTTGTCGGTAACCACAGAAGCTATTTTGACATTCTGCTGACCTATATGAACATGATCAGACCGACCGGCTATATCGCCAAGATCGAAATGAGCAAATTCCCGCTGATCGTGCACTGGATGCGCTGCATTCACTGCCTCTTCCTTGATCGTAATGACCTAAAGCAAGGTCTTCAGACAATCCTGACAGGTGCCGAGAAAATCAAAAACGGAATCTCGATCTTCATTTTCCCGGAAGGAACCAGAAACCGCGGAGACGATATCTGTCTTCCGTTCCACGAAGGAAGCCTTAAAGTCGCTACAAAAGCAAAAGCACCAGTCATCCCCGTCTGCATCACAGGAAGCAGCGCCATCTGGGAAGATCAATTCCCCCGTATGGTCAAAGCCCCCGTTACCGTAGAGTTCGGAAAACCGGTCCTGATTGATGAACTTCCGCCGGAGGATAAGAAGCACCCCGGCGCTTATGTACAAAGACTGATCGAAGAAATGTACCGATCAAGGCAAAGCTGATCAGCTGCCAAGTTCCTTCAGTCTGTTTACCAGCATATCAAAATGCATACCGTGTGATGCCTTCACCAAGATCGTCACACCTTCCGGCAAAAAGTCGGGATTCTCAAACTGCTTAAGAACTTCTTCAGGCGTCTTGTAGTACTGCACCATCGTATTACTGAGGCGCTTTTCTTTTTCTTTGCACGCCTCTTTATACATAGCTTTTGAAAGCTCTCCAACGCAAACCAGCGCTTTAATTCCCTTTTCAACAGCATACCGGCCGATCGATCCGTGAAGTTCGGATTCATTCTGCCCCAGTTCAAACATGTCGCCCAAGATCGCTATCGTTTTGTTTTCTTCCGATAAAAGATCGATCGCTGCACGCATGGAAACCGGATTGGCATTGTAACAATCATCGATTACCGTTGCCGCCTTAAGTGAAAGGATATTGCTCCTGCCCCCCAAAGGGCGCACGGATTCAATCCCTTTTCGGATTTCATCCGTCGTAAGACCGAGCGCCTCGCCGACAGCCGTTGCAGCAAGCGCATTCTGCACCATATGTTTCCCGGGAAGATTCACATGTACCGAAAAAGATGTTTTCGGCGTATGGATCACTGCATCGCTTCCCTTTAAACCGTTCGTCACAAGATCGGTCACATAATAATCGTTCGTTGTGTCCTGTCCGAAGCGAACCGGCGCTTTTCCCTTGACCATTTCGATCGTACGAAGCATATCATCATCGCCATTTACAAAAACGCTGCCTTCCGGAGACATGTGCTCAAAGATCTCTGATTTTGCCTTAAGAACCCCTTCTCTGTCTCCGAGAAACTCCAGATGGCACTCACCGATATTCGTCATCACACAGATATCGGGCTTGACCATGCTGCTCAAAAGGCGCATTTCCCCGAAATGATTGATGCCCATCTCCACAACCGCCACCTCGTCCGTATCACGAATCCGAAGGAGCGTCTGCGGTACGCCGATGTCGTTGTTATAATTGCCTTCCGTTTTTAATACCGTATACTTTGCGGACAATGTACCGGCAATAAATTCCTTCGTGCTTGTCTTTCCAACACTTCCGGTAATTCCGATCACAGGGATCGAAAGCTGCTCCCGATAAAATGCCGCCACCTTACGCAAAGCGTCAAACGAATCCTGCACCTTGATAAAATTCCCGCTAAGACCCGCCGGAATCTCTCTGCAGATCACGCAGGATGCACCTTTTTCCAAAACATCCGGAATAAAGCTGTGACCGTCAACGCGCTCACCGGGTGTCGCGATAAAGCAATATCCCTTTTCAATCTTGCGCGAATCGATCACGACTCCGCACACTTCCGTGTCAAAATCCTTTTCATTGCCCGTAAGCTCACCGCCGCAGGCGTTTGCTATATTTCTGATCGTCAGATTTTTCATTGTAACAACTTCTCCGATCCTACTTCAAAGACACTTCGATCAGCTTCTCACAGAGCGCATCGAAATCCATACCTGCAGCTGCAGCCTCCTGCGGCAGAAGCGATGTGGTCGTCATACCGGGCAGGCTGTTCGCCTCGAGACAGTATACGTCGCCCTTTTCGTCCATGATAAAATCCATGCGGGCATATGCGCGAAGTCTGAGTGCGTGGAATGCAGCCTCTGCTGCGGCGCGAAGCTTCTTCTCCGCCTCCGGACTGATATCGGCCGGACAGGTCTCGATTGTGGAGCCGGCCTGGTATTTGTTCTTATAGTCATAAAAGCCCTCAAGCGGCGCGATCTCGATCGCAGGAAGTGCTTTTCCGTCGATTACGCCGACAGAGAACTCACGCCCCTTAATATACTGCTCCACCAGTACTGCATCCTCGTATAAAAAGGCATTCTTTTTTGCTTCTTCGTATTCTTCCTTGCTGTTGCAAATATACACACCGACACTCGAACCACCGGTAATGACTTTTACGACAGCCGGGAAAGATACCGCTGCCGGTTCCTTTTCACCCTTTTTTAAGTTAAAGCTTTCCGGCGTCATGACACCGTTCTGGCGGAAAAGATCTTTGGTCAGCGATTTATTCATTGCAAGGGCGCTGCTTGCATAATCGGTTCCGGTGTAAGGAACACCAAGAAGTTCCAGGGTCGCCTGCACTTTTCCGTCCTCGCCGTTCTGCCCGTGAAGTGCGATAAACGCCAGATCCGCCATCTCACAAATCTTGAGCACATTCGGTCCAAAGAAGCTCTTGCTCTCGGTCCCGCGGAGTTTCTTGCGCGATTCCATATCGGGACAGGTTGCGCTGATCTTCTCTACCGCACGCGCCCAATCATAATCCCTTGTAAAAACGTCATCCACATCGCCTTCCAGACCAAGATAGATGTCCAGAAGAACCGCCTGATGACCGTTCCTTTTCAGAGCGCCGTAAATATTACTGCCGGAGCATAACGAAACTTCTCTCTCCGTACTCGTTCCACCTGCTAAAACTACTATTTTCATATTTCTCTCCTCACTCATATTCCGCGCGCTAATCGTTGTTGCTGATAAGCTCGCTTAGAATAAAAATAAATTGCGCGTTCTGATACGGGTTTGCAAAAATGTCGGTCGGCGCAAGATCTTTGCCGTTCCATCCGAGCGCATGGCAAATCCCCTGCGGATTGCGCCCCATCAGATAATGAAAATGATTCTCGATTACCGTATTGTATTCATAATTCGTGATCACATGATTCACTACGCACATGTGAACCACTTTGGAAAAAAGGCTTTCCGGATTGCGGGATGCTTCCTCCGAAAAAACGAAATAGTTCTCCCGTCCGGCATTGGCCGCGATCCGTTCTGCTTCGTCCATGATGCGCTTGATCGCCTTGTCACAGATCGTTACATCCGTCTTGCCGGCAGTCGCCAGATAGGCAACTACTCCGAAGAAGTCCGCTTCTACCAGTCCTTCCGGATTCGCAAGTCGCTCCGTCATGTACTGCTCAACCAGCGCCTTCAGATTCCCCAATCCGGTTGCACGATAAAGCTCGGCTTCGGCCATAAAACGCTCATCCAACGGGACTTCCGCATGACCGATAAGCGTCTTATAAGAGCTTTGCGCCTCTTTTAAACAGGTCATGGAGAAAGTCGGTTCAATCGTCTTGTAGGATTCGTACAGTTTGCACAGCATTGCAACGCGATACGCAACTGCCGTAACATCCTCGCCGGGATCGGATGCTGCTCTGTTCAGAATCCAGGACGCCTCGTAGCTGCATTCGTCCAAGATATCCGGAACACCGTTGCCCGACTCCGCGATTCCGATATCATCGGTATATGCGTTCGGAAACAGCTCATACGAAAGAAGAAGCATATAAAGCGTACGTGACGCCAGCGTCTCCTTATTCTGCCCGGACTGTTCCATGACCCAGCCCTCGTCCTGAGATGTCGCACCTGCTTTGTTGCTGCGGATCTCGTAAAATCGCTTGCAGGCCTCGCAAAACAGAGAATAGTAAAGACTGTCGTGGATCATAAACGGATAGGACTCTCCGATCCCCTCTGCACGAATGTAAAAGTCACCCTGCTCATTAAACTCGGAAAAGTCCCCGAAACCATCATTCTCCTTGTAGTAGTTGTCAAAGCGCTCGTCTTTGATCTTCCCGGTAAAAACCACATCTTTCGTGTTCGCATCGCAGATATGGAATTCTTCTGGGAGCTCGTCCCCCCGAAAGATTGCAACTTTCTGCCCGTCCGGTTCATACCCGAGCCTGTTGACCAAAATGTTGGGCTGCATGACCGGAACGTCGTACGCGTTCTGCGTATGATCAATGCTTTGGTCATTCGTATAATCAGCAATCCGCGTGATCTCCTGCCCCACACTGCTCTGTGCGCCGCAACCCGTCAGAAGAATCGAAAATATGAGAAAAAAAGAAAGCAATCTGTTTCTTTTCATAATCCCTCCGCACAGCAAATCCTAAGACTCACTATCTTACGAATTATAACAGATTGCTTTTCTTTGGTAAAGTTTTGTTAAATGCCCTTTATATGGCATTTTCTGCAATTAAGCTTCCATTGCGAGATCTACATGTTGCAGGCTTCCGACCATCCCGTTTTCATAAAGAAACATACCCGTTTTACGGATCACGGCGTTCGTGCGAAAATCCTCATGCGACTGCATCGTAAACTCCGTATCGGCACTCCGAAGTCCAATTGCGCCGACGCCTTTATCAGCCAGGTGATAGAGAACATCCTCTCCGCTCTCGTCCTTCACCCAGATCAGAAGTTTCGACCAGATATCGTCATTTTCATCGATCCAACCGTTATGATCGCTGTCATATGCGGCAAGATCGCGGAAACCGTCGCCGCTCTTTGCTCCGAAGAGTTCCGTTCCGTCATCGATCTTGCCGTTTCCGTCAAGGTCGAGCGCAAGGAATCCGGAAGATGCACCGAGCGTGGAGATCTCTTCCTCGGTCCCGTCCGCGTTGAGATCGAACAGGAATTTCTGGTCCGATACGGAAGCGATATTGTCGTCCAGGTTGATTACAAGCGGATCACACAGCGATACATTCTTGGCAAGCTTCTCATATGTCCAGGATGTCTTCTGCATGAATGTTCTGGACATCTTCATCTCGAGATTGAACGAGATCTCTCTGCCGTCCGCCGTCACAACGGTACCGCTTGTGGAAAAGCTCGTCTCCTCAACCTCTGTATACTCTGATGTAAACTGCCAGATATCCAACTTATCGACCGACATCATCGATGACACGGGTGTCAGTTTCATGAGTCCCGTGGGCGTTCCATCCTCCAGGCAGATCTCGGATGCAACCGTATCGCCGGCTGTTTCTTCTGCATTCTTCGAGTCTGCTCCAAACAGTTTCAGAATGAACGCAAGGCACTCCTGCCTGATCTGATCCATGGCGGACTGCAGTGTTCTGGACGTCATCTTTGTCCCGCTCATGCGTGCTACCTGCTGCTGATAAGCCAATACAGCACTGTTTTCCGCTTCTTCCGTTTCTGTCGCTTCTTTTCCTTTCTCCTCATCAGCGAGGGTTGTCGCATCTTCTCCCGCAAGCATATCGCCGCTCAAGAAAAAGCTTTGGTGTTTAAGTTCCTTCCTGGTTGTAGAAGTGTAACTTCTGGCGGATTCCATTCCTAAGGTGTCTGAATTGATACGCATAAAATCCTCCTTTTTGATCGCAGACAGGCATAACAAAAGGATGGGCCACCTTATGCTCCATGCACGTGTAGTCCATCCTTGGTGTCTGTCCGCTGTTGTACTTAATATATCGGACAGATCTTAAAAAAGGATTAGAAGGTCGCTTAGATCCGAAGATCAGATCCTGTTATAGTTGATCAGACACCCCTTCAAAATAATCTCACGCTCTTCATCGGTCATCGCACCCAGATGCAACATGAACGGTTTCAAACCGCCTTCACTGACCACATAGGCCTGTACATCGGATGCGCCCGCCTTCACCGCTTCACGGATCTTCGGAACGAAAAGCGTATTCAAGTTTTCAAACGGGAGCTCACCCTTATCGATGAGAAAAGGCAGCATGCCCCAGTTGATCAGGTTCGAGCGATAGCGCTTCGTCGCATACTCGTTTGCGATATTCGCCCAGCCGCCGAGTACCTTCTGGCAGGAGGCCGCCTGCTCTCTGGCAGAGCCGTCACCCGGCTTCACCGCAAAGATCACGGATCCGAAGCCCGTGTTCTTGTTGTCCGCATCTGCGAATTCCTTCCCGACGGTCTTCAACACATCCTGCGCCCAGGCAGTTGTCTCACCTTTTACGCGGGCATCCTCGGTCGCTTTCACTTCCTTTGCGCGTCCCACATATTCGGGAACCTTACGGGACAGCGTAAACTCCGCAAGGCCAAGCGGATTGGAACGATACGAAGATGTCTCACCCGAAGGGATCAGCTCATCTGTCGTCGTCACGGGATCAAGGATCTTCGCAACCACTTTCAGAACAAGGTTCTCCGGAAGCGCTTCCATTGAAGGCCAGTCCTTGATATTGGGGCCAAGCTGAATCTCCGCATCGGGATCGGCAACACCTTTAGAATCGAATACACGATTCTTATAGATGTTGGAATCAAAGAAATACTTGTAGGTACCGATCGATGCATCGAAATCGGTCGCAGCTGTCAGGACGCCTTTGTTTGCTGCCGTTGCCGCAATGGATCGTGCATCCATCAGTGCAACGGATGCAATCTGACCGCTCTGAAGTTTCGAACCTTCACGGTTCGGGAAGTTTCTGGTCGAATGGCGGATACTGAACGCATTGTTTGCAGGCGTATCGCCCGCGCCGAAGCACGGTCCGCAGAACGCCGTCTTTAATACAGCACCGGTCTCTAAGATGGTTGCCGCACAGCCGTTTTTAATAAGTTCCATATAGATCGGCATCGAAGCAGGATATACACTGAGTGTGAAGCCATCGGAACCGATGTTGCTTCCTTTCAGGATATCGGCAGCTGCACAGATATTTTCAAAGCCACCACCCGCGCAGCCGGCAATGATTCCCTGATCCACGCGGAATTTGCCGTCAACCACTTTATCTTTTAAGGAGTAAGGAACCGCTCCATCAAGACTTACCTTTGCACGCTCCTCCACATCATGAAGAACATCGGCAAGGTTCTTGTTCACTTCTTCGATCGTGTAGGTATTGCTCGGGTGGAACGGCATGGCGATCATCGGGCGAATCGCCGATAAATCCACTTTGATCGCACCGTCATAGTACGCTACATCTCCGGGCTTGCATTCCTTGTATGCACTCTCACGACCATGGATCTCATAAAATTCCTTGATCTTCTCATCCGTCATCCAGATGGAAGAAAGACATGTCGTCTCTGTCGTCATGACGTCCACGCCGATCCTGAAGTCCGCACTTAAATTCTTCACGCCGGGGCCGACAAATTCCATGACTTTGTTGTTCACATAGCCATTTGAGAATACCGCACCGATGATAGCAAGCGCAACGTCCTGCGGACCGACACCTTTTACCGGCTCACCCGTTAAATATACAGCTACAACACCCGGCATGTTGATATCGTATGTCTGGGACAGAAGCTGCTTCACAAGTTCCGGTCCGCCCTCGCCCATCGCCATGGTACCGAGCGCACCGTAACGGGTATGACTGTCTGACCCAAGAATCATGCTGCCGCCTTCTGCAAGCATCTCACGCGCAAACTGATGGATGACAGCCTGATGCGGCGGAACATAGATACCACCGTATTTCTTAGCGCAGGACAGACCAAACATGTGGTCATCTTCATTGATCGTTCCGCCGACCGCACAAAGCGAGTTGTGGCAGTTCGTAAGCACATACGGGATCGGGAACTTTGTAAGTCCCGATGCGCGTGCCGTCTGGATGATCCCCACGAATGTGATGTCATGAGAGGTCAACTTGTCAAATTTGATTCTCAGTTTTTCCATGTTGCCGGATGTATTGTGGCTTTCTAAGATCCGGTATGCCATGGTGCTCTTTTTTGCCGCAACATCATCAATGTCACAGCCGAAGCCGGCTTTTGCTTTTGCGGACGCTTCCGACCGATCCTCGATCAGTTCCCCGCCGACAAGGTAAGCGCCTCCTTTTGTCAGTTCGATCATTTTCATATCTCCTCATGTACACATATAGGAATTCCTATTTCACAAAAGCAGGGCAGCTACAGCCGCCCTGCTGTTTACAATACCTTATTCAGATGCCAGATCTCATCCACATATTCGCGAATCGTTCGATCCGACGAGAACTTCCCGCTGCATGCCACATTCAGCATCGCCATCTTCGCCCAGCGGCTCTCATCCTTATAGCACTCCTCTACGCGCTTCTGTGCTTCCGCATAAGATCTGAAGTCTTTCAGGATAAAATACGTATCGGCTCTCGGCGTACACTTCGTGTTCAAAAGCGAATTGTACAGATCGCGGAAGAGCTCCGGATTGTCAGGGCAGAACGTTCCGTTGATCAGTTGCATCAGTACCTGCCTGATCTCCGGATCATTGTTGAATATCTCGTTTGGATCATATCCGCCGTTATTTTCGTAAGCGATGACTTCATCGGAAGAAAGGCCGAAGATAAATGCATTCTCCTCACCGACTTCCTCTACGATCTCCACATTCGCACCGTCCATCGTACCAAGCGTTACGGCACCGTTCAGCATAAACTTCATGTTGCCTGTTCCGGAAGCTTCCTTGCTGGCCGTCGAAATCTGCTCAGACACATCAGCCGCCGCAAAGATCCATTCCGCATTGGATACACGGTAGTTTTCAATGAAAACGACTTTGATCCTTCCGTTTACATCCGGATCATTGTTCACAACATCCGCAACCGAATTGATCAGTTTGATCGTCAACTTCGCATTCTGATAACCTGCTGCCGCTTTTGCACCGAAAATAAACGTTCTCGGATAAAATTCCATCTGCGGATTCTCTTTGATCTGGTTGTACAGATAGATTACATGCAGGATATTCAGAAGCTGACGCTTGTATTCGTGCAGACGTTTAACCTGCACATCGAAGATCGACCGGGGATCAACATCGATCCCGTTGTTCTTCTTGATATACTCCGCAAGACGGAGCTTGTTCTTATACTTCACGTTCATGAATTCATGCTGCGCCTTGGGATCGTCCGCATAAAGCGCAATGTCATGAATCTTCGGAAGATCTGTGATCCATTCGTCGCCGACTTTCTCCGTCACCCAATCCGCAAGCAGCTCATTACCGTGCAGCAGGAATCTTCTCTGCGTGATGCCGTTCGTCTTGTTGTTGAATTTCTCAGGCATCATCTCGTAGAAGTCTTTGAATTCCTGTTTTTTCAGGATCTCCGTATGGAGTCTTGCTACACCGTTTACGCTGTAGCTACAAGCGATGGCAAGGTTCGCCATCCGCACCTGTCCGTCATAGATGATCGCCATCTTCCGGATCTTCTCCTGATTGTCCGGATACAGGCGCTGTACATCCGCCACAAATCTTCTGTTGATCTCTTCAATGATCTGATAGATTCTCGGAAGCAGTCTTGAAAAAAGTTCGATCGGCCACTTTTCAGAGGCTTCCGCCATGATCGTGTGGTTTGTGTAGCAGCATGTCTTGCTCATGACATCCCATGCTTCCATCCACTCAAGACCGTACTCATCCATCAGGATACGCATCAGCTCCGCCGTAGCGACCGTCGGGTGCGTATCGTTTAACTGGAAGACCGCTTTCTCATAGAATTTACGGATGTCTTTATGATTCTGCATGTACTTCTCAACCGCACACTGTACCGATGCGGAGATAAAGAAGTACTGCTGTTTTAAACGAAGTTCCTTGCCTGCATAGTGGTTGTCGTTGGGATAGAGAACCTCCACGATATTACGCGCCAGATTGTCCTGCTCAACCGCCTTCTGATAGTCACCTCTGTCAAAAGAGTCCAGACGGAAGCATTCCATCGGCTGCGCATCCCAGATACGGAGCGTGTTGACCATCCCGTTTCCGTAGCCGACGATCGGCAGATCGTACGGGATTGCACGAACCGACTGGTAGTCCTCTTGTTTAAAGCGGGTATTACCGTCTTCATCCACAAATGAGACAACATGACCGCCGAATTTGACTTCACGTGCATATTCCGGACGACGGAGCTCGAACGGGTTGCCGTCCTGCAGCCAGTTATCCGGTACCTCTACCTGATAACCGTCACGAATCTCCTGTTTGAACATACCATAACGATAGCGGATACCGCAGCCGTAAGCCGCATACCCGAGCGTCGATAAAGAATCAAGGAAACATGCGGCAAGTCTTCCAAGGCCACCGTTACCGAGTGCCGGATCCGGTTCCTGATCCTCGATCAGGTTGATGTCCACGCCAAGCTCCTCGAGCGCATCGCGGGCATCTTTATATGCCATCAGATTGATCAGGTTATTGCCGAAAGCGCGTCCCAGCAAAAACTCCATCGACATGTAATATACGCGTCTGACATCCTTGCGGTCACGTTCGCTCTGCGTCGTCATCCAGTGATCGATAATCGCATCTTTGATCGCATAGGAAGCCGCCTGGAAGATCTGTTGAGGTGTAGCCTCCTCCATCGTCTTCCGGTACAGCGTCTTTACGTTGTACAGAACACTTCTCTTAAACAGTTCTTTGTCAAAAGAAAGTTTGCCGGTTTCTTTATTCGCCATCGGTTATCCCTCCATCACACTTTGCAGACGGAAATAGTCTGTAAGATCACAAAACCTCTACGCCAAGTGTAACATTTTCGCCGTTGATGTTCCACTCTTTTGCATTTGCGACAGCTGTATCATATACAATTTTATCTGCCAGAACCTTGGACTGAACGCTTTCCGCATTCTTTTTCATGATCTCAGCAAGCTTGTCACTGCCCTGCAGAGAGACTGCAATGTGATCCATAACCTCAAAGCCGCAGTCTTTTCTCATCGTCTGAATCTTGCTGATCAGCTCGAATACATGACCTTCTTCAATGAGTTCTTCCGTCAGGTTGGTATCAAGAACGACCGTAATACCTCTGTCACTTTCAGACACAAACCCATCTACCTGCGCAGCCTCGATGAGAAGATCATCCTTCTCAAGTACTTCTTCGTTGCCGTCAAGTGTGATGGTCAGGGTACCCTTTTCATTGATCTCATCCATCGCCGCATTGCCGTCAAGGTTTGCAAGTACCTCTTTCAGTGCATTCAGCTGCTTACCAAATCTTCTGCCCAGGGTCTTGAGCTGCGGTTTAAATGTATAGGAAGTAAAGTCACGTACATCGTCTGAGAAGACAACTTCCTTCACGTTCAGCTCATCTGCGATGATCTCTTTATAGAAGTCGGAAAGTGCTTCTTCTGCCTTTACATACATCTTGCCGATCGGCTGACGGTTCTTGATGTTGGCCGTGTTTCTCGCCGCACGTCCCAGGACAACAGTCTGCAGTACCTGCTCCATCGCCGCTTCCAGTTCGCGATCGATCATGGACGCATTCACCTTCGGGAAGTCACACAGATGGATGCTTTCCGGAGCGGACGGATCAACAGAGCAAACAAGGTTTCTGTAGATCTCTTCCGTCATGAACGGGATCATCGGTGCCGCTGCCTTGCAGAGTTCAACCAGTGCGGTATAAAGCGTCATGTAAGCATTGATCTTATCCTGCTCCATGCCCTTCGCCCAGAAACGTTCTCTGCCTCGGCGAACATACCAATTGCTCATTTCATCCACGAAATCCTGCAGTGCTCTCGCAGCCTCGGGAATCTTATAATCATTCAGATTGCTGTCCACTTCTCCGATCACAGTGTTCAGCTTGGAGAGCAGCCATTTATCCATTACAGGGAGCTTATCGTACTCCAATTTGTATTTGCTTGCATCGAAGCCGTCGATATTCGCATAGAGCACGAAGAATGCGTACGTATTCCACAATGTGCCCATGAACTTACGCTGACCTTCCTGTACTGCCTTGCCGTGAAAACGGTTCGGAAGCCAAGGAGCGGAGTTCACGTAGAAATACCAGCGGATCGCATCTGCGCCGTATGTCTCCAGTGCATCGAACGGATCGACCGCATTGCCCTTGGACTTGCTCATCTTCTCGCCGTTCTCATCCAGAACAAGACCGAGAACGATAACATTCTCATAAGGAGACTTGTTAAAGAGCAGTGTCGACTCCGCCATCAGCGAGTAGAACCAGCCTCTTGTCTGATCGACTGCTTCGGAGATGAACTGCGCCGGGAACTGTTTTTCAAAAAGATCCTTGTTCTCAAACGGATAGTGATGCTGTGCAAAAGGCATCGCACCGGAGTCAAACCAGCAGTCGATAACCTCTGGAACACGCTTCATCGTGCCGGAGCATTCCGGACACTTGCATGTGATCTCATCGATATACGGACGGTGCAGCTCTACAGTCAGTGCCGCATCATTTCCGCTTGCGTTCTTCAGCTCTTCACGGGAGCCGATGCAGATCTGCTTGCCGCAGTCCGGGCATTCCCATACATTGAGCGGAGTACCCCAGTAACGGTTACGGGATACGCCCCAGTCCTGGATATTCTCAAGCCAGTTACCGAAACGTCCTTCACCGATCGTCTGCGGGATCCAGTTAACGGTCTTATTGTTGCGAACCAGATCATCGCGAACGGCTGTCATCTTGATGAACCAGGATTCGCGAGCATAGTAAAGGAGCGGTGTATCGCATCTCCAGCAGTGCGGATAATCATGCTCTACCTTCGGAGCGGAGAAAAGAAGGCCTCTGCCGGAAAGTTCTTTCAATACCTCAGGGTCGCAGTTGATCGCGCCTGCATCGATCTCTTTCTGGGTCGGCTTGCAGCGCATGCCTGCGAACGGTGTTTCCTCTTTCATGACACCCTGCTCGTCAACCATCTGAACGAAAGGCGCATCATATTTTCTGCCGACTCTGGCATCGTCTTCACCGAATGCCGGTGCGATATGAACGATACCGGTACCGTCTGCCATGGTTACATAGTCATCGCAGTATACGAAGAAAGCTTTCTTATGCTGCTTCTCCGTTGCATCTGCTGCGCACTGATAAAGCGGTTCATATTCCTTATATTCAAGATCCTTACCGGTGTAAGTCTCCAGCACTTCGTATGCGGGTGTTCCTTCCGGTCTTTCGATCTGTCCGAGCACCTGATCAGCCAGTGCCTGCGCCAGAATGTATGTGTAACCGTCAGCCGCCTTCACGCGTACATAGGTCTCTTCCGGATTCACGCACAGACCGATGTTGGAAGCCAGTGTCCAGGGCGTTGTCGTCCATGCAAGGAAGTATGCATCTTCGCCTTTGATCTTGAAACGAACGACCGCCGTGCGTTCTTTCAGCGTCTTGTAACCCTGCGCTACTTCATGAGAAGAAAGCGGAGTACCGCAGCGCGGGCAGTACGGAACGATCTTGAATCCTTTATAAAGAAGGTTCTTGTTCCAGATCTCTTTTAAAGCCCACCACTCGGACTCGATATAATCATCATGATAGGTTACGTACGGATCATCCATGTCCGCCCAGAAACCGACGGTGCCGGAGAAATCCTCCCACATACCTTTATAGTTCCATACGGACTCTTTACACTGCTGAATGAACGGATCGAGGCCGTACTCTTCGATCTGCTCTTTGCCGTCAAGGCCAAGTTTTTTCTCAACTTCAAGTTCAACGGGAAGACCGTGTGTATCCCAGCCGGCTTTTCTCGGAACCATGTAGCCTTTCATGGTGCGGTATCTGGGGATCATATCCTTGATGACACGTGTCAGGACATGACCGATATGCGGCTTGCCGTTCGCGGTCGGCGGACCGTCATAGAACGTGTATGTCTCACCTTCCTTGCGGTTCTCCATACTCTTTCGGAAAATGTCGTTGTCCTTCCAAAACTTCTCAATCTCTTTTTCGCGCTGCACGAAATTCAGATCAGTCGAAACTTTCTTGTACATACTGCAAATGCCTCCTTCAAAAACACGGTAACAAAAACCCTCGTCCTGTAATAGGACGAGGGTAATATCCACGCAACCACCTGTTACACATACTCCCGATCATTGTCTTTTGGGGAAAAGACCGATATGCCGGTTCATATGGTCTCCCGTAACGGAGGAGCACCGTTATCGACTACTCTCTTCATCAATACAACTCGGAAGTGATCTTCACGCACTCTCTACTCGCACCGGTTCTCACCCACTCCGGCTCTCTTTGCCTTTCGATAAGCGGCTACTGTCTTCGTCAAAGTCTTTATCATGGGTAATTATAAAGCGGTTTTTTCTTTATTGTCAACGCCCTTTTACGCTTTTTTCCGCGTCTTTTCTATCTTTTTGAAAAAAGGCGTGCTATACTTGGGTGGATCACTAAGCTTTTTCCCGTTAAAGGAAAAGCGCATAATGTATTGGAGGAGACATGGACAGACAAAATCTGACCCTGATGACCGATCTGTACGAGCTGACCATGATGCAGGGGTATTTTCGTCACAAAGACCGCAACGAAACCGTTGTATTTGACGTTTTTTACCGCAACAATCCCATGGATGGAGGCTATGCGATTTCTGCAGGTCTCAAGCAGATCATCGACTATATTGAGAACTTACATTTCTCTGAAGAGGATGTAAAGTATTTACGAAGCCTAGGGATCTTCGGTGATGATTTTCTTGATTATCTGAAGACATTCCGCTTCACCGGCGACATCTACGCAATCCCGGAGGGCACCGTGATCTTCCCGCGCGAGCCACTCTTAAAAGTGATCGCACCGATCATGGAAGCGCAGCTGGTTGAGACGGCTGTTCTGAACATTTTGAACCACCAGTGCCTTATCGCCACAAAGGCGGCACGCGTTTGCTACGCGGCAAAAGGCGACGGGGTAATGGAGTTCGGCCTTCGCCGTGCGCAGGGTCCCGATGCCGGCATCTACGGTGCAAGAGCTGCCGTGATCGGTGGCTGCACGGGCACCAGCAATGTTCTGGCAGGACAGCTTTTCGACATGCCCGTCAAAGGAACGCACGCACACAGCTGGATCATGAGTTTTCCGGACGAATACACTGCATTCAAGACCTATGCAGACATGTACCCGAGCGCTTGCATCCTGCTCGTCGACACCTACGACACGCTCAAATCCGGTGTCCCGAACGCCATTAAAGTATTTAAAGAAATGCGCGAAGCGGGCATTCCGCTCACATTCTACGGAATCAGGCTTGACAGCGGTGACCTCGCATACCTTTCCAAGAAAGCGCGGAAGATGCTCGACGACGCCGGCTTCCCTGATGCGATCATTTCCGCTTCCAACGATCTTGATGAATTTCTGATTCACAGTTTGAAGGATCAGGGCGCCTGCATCACATCATGGGGTGTCGGCACGCATCTCATCACATCAAAAGGATGCGCATCATTCGGCGGTGTATACAAGCTCGCTGCTGTCATGGGCGATAACGGTGAATTCATTCCGAAAATCAAGCTTTCCGAGAACACGGAGAAGATCACCAACCCCGGAAACAAAACGATCTTCCGTATCTATGAGAAGGAAACGGGCAAGATTAAAGCAGATCTGATCTGTCTTGTCGGTGAAACATTCCCTGAGGATCAGCCGCTTCTCCTTTTTGATCCGCAAGAGCCTTGGAAGAAGACCAAGTTAAAACCGGGCAGTTTTACGGTACGAGAGATCCTGCTTCCGATCTTCAAAGAAGGCAAGTGCATTTACACATCTCCAAAGACAATGGAGATTCAAAAGATTTGCCAGAAAGAGCTTGATACGCTCTGGGACGAGACAAGACGACTCTTTAACCCGCACAAGGTTTATGTCGATCTTTCAAGCCGGTTGTACGATACAAAGATCCGCCTGCTTGACGAAATGAGCCTTGATTATTAAACACAGTCATAATAAAAGACCGATGCATCACAGCGCATCGGTCTTCTTTTTATTGCGTTTGTATTTCGGATCTCAAATAATTGCACGCCCGCTCAAGCTGATTGTCCTCACCTTTTGTATAGTAGCACTCATAGTCAAGTTCCAGCGTTTCATCCGGCTCGATCCCGATACCGTGAATGTTATTGCCA
The DNA here is from genome assembly GCA_024684675.1 of Lachnospiraceae bacterium. Lineage (GTDB taxonomy): Bacteria > Bacillota > Clostridia > Lachnospirales > Lachnospiraceae > VSOB01. The sequence goes on along the minus strand of JAIKWO010000176.1, from coordinate 27,927 downwards.
TTCGGCGTGAAGTACTTGCTCGTCGTCGTTTTCAGTGTGGAGCCATCTGAAATGGACAGGTATTTTTGCACGATTCCTTTTCCGAATGTCTTCGTACCGATCAAGCGCCCTTTTCCGTAGTCTTTGATCGCGCCCGCAAGAATCTCTGAAGAAGATGCGCTCTGTCCGTTCACAAGAACCGCAAGCGGCACCTTGAGTTCGTGCTCACCGTCGCAAGTGTAGTCCATACGGGTTCCGTCCTTATCCTCCGTATACACGATGAGCCCCTTCGGAAGGATCCGCCTCGCCACCTCCAGAACCGCATTTAAATTGCCGCCCGGATTATCGCGAAGATCCAGCACAAGACCTTTCATCTCATCTGCATTCGCTTCCGCAAGTGCTTCCGCAAACTGATCAATCGTAACAGCATCAAATTCCTTGATTCGAATATAGGCGATTCCGTCATCCTTTTTTTCATAGGATATTGTCTGCGTCGGCACTTCCCGGCGCTCCACTTCCACTTCGATAAAATCTTCCACGCCTTCACGCATAAGCGTCAGATCAACTGTCGTCCCGCTTGCGCCTTTAATCATGTTGACCGTATCTTCCAGGCTTCTGTTCCGTGTATACTTGCCGTCAACACGGATGATCCAGTCCCCCTTTTTGAGACCCGCTTCCTGTGCCGGCGAATTTGGAAAAATCTCACCAAGACGCGCAAAGTTCACCTGTTCGTCATAGGATACATAGCATCCAATCCCGTAATAGGTGCCATCCATCTTCTGCTTCTGTTCCGCCATCTCTTCTGCAGAAAAGTAATGTGAATAAGGGTCTCCGAGCGATGTAACAAGCCCCTGATAGATCCCTTCCTCCATTTGAGAATTGCTCGGGAGCTCCAGTGCATAGTTTTTCTCGATCATATCTTTCAGAAGCGCAAGCTTCTGCATGGTATACGTATTGACAACCGGATCATTCTCACCCGATACGCTTCCTACTTCAGGCGCACGAAACAGCCCGATCAATTTGTTCGCCGTAAAGATCCCGCCGGCAATGACAGCCGCAAGCAGGAATCCAAAGAGCATCCCAAGGAAAAATTTCCTGTTTTCCTTCATCTTGTTTTCATTCCTTAAATCTGTTTCTTACTGGCTCAAATAATTCCACGGGCTGACATAACTACCGCTTTGTCGCACGGAAAAATGCAGATGCGGTCCCGTCGATCGTCCGGTTGAGCCTACCGCTGCGATCTTCTCGCCTCTCGAAACCGTCTGCCCCTTAGAGACATACAGCTTGGATGCATGCATGTAAATTGTATAAAGATCATCACCATGATCGATCATGATGTAGTTGCCCATCGAACCGGAATAGTCGGCAGCAACAACTTCACCGTCATACGCCGCCAGAATCGGTGATCCTGAAGGTGCTGCCATATCGACACCGTTATGAAACTGCTGCGTCTTTAAGATCGGATGAATACGTGAACCGTAATCGTCCGATATACGCGTGTATTCGGGCGCAGGCCATTTGAATTTACCGCCGTCATACTTGATCGCCGTTCCGGCCAGTTTCTTTTTCGCTTCCTTAACGGCTGCTTCAAGTGCTGAAATAATCTGGTTCTGCTCCGCGATCTCGTTTTCATATTCTTTGATGATCGCTTCTTTGTTATTGATGTCAGACTGATAATTCGTAATCTCACGCTGCTTTTCCGAAATCAGTGTATTCAGAGCAGCTTCCTCTTCCTCGACACCCGCCTTGGCTGCATCAAGAACCATCTTTTCTGCCTCAAGCTCTTCTTTAAAAGCAGCAATCTTGTCCCGTGTCTCCTGATATTCCTCAAGCTTTTTCCGGTCGTATGCCGCAATCTTTTCGATGAATTCCGTTCGATTAAGCAGCTCGCCAAAGTTCTTGGCACCAAAAAGCAGATCCAGATAAAATGTCTGTCCCTGCTCATACATAAACTTGACACGTGTCTTCATGGAAGCGTACTGCGAGTCGGCGACTTCGATCGCTTCATCAAGCGTCTTGCCTGTCTCCTCGATCTCCTCTTCCTTTCCTGCAATCGTCTGCTTCAGCTCCTCGATCTTCTGCTCGATCGCATCAAGATTACTGTCAAGCTTTACAACATACTGTTTTAAATCTTTCTTGGTCGCTTCAAGCTCGGACACAAGCTTTTTGACATCAGTCAGGCCGCTTTGCAGCTCTTTTTTCTGCTTCTCTGCCTCTGAGATGGCATTCTGACTGTTGCGGATCGTCTCTTCGAGATCCTCTTTTTGATCCGCCTTAACTCCCGCAACGGGGACAAGCGCAAAAAGGAAAAGCACCAGAAGCACGCGTGCGATATTCTGTTTTCCGATCCGGTTACGCAGATAAGGCATGATGATCTACACTTTCAGATGTCTTCTGACTGTCGCGAAACTTCCGATAAAGCCGATCCCAACGCCGATCCCGATAGAAATGGGCGCAAGATCCTTGAAGATCACCTCAACCGGCAGGAAGTTCATGAGTCCGGAAAGGATTGTAAAACGCTCACTGATATATTGGATCACATTGACATAGATATAGTAAATGCAAACAAGCGGCAGCACGGATCCGATCAGTCCGATCAGCATACCCTCAATCACAAACGGCGATCTGACAAAAAAGTCCGTAGCGCCGATATATTTCATGATGTTGATCTCCTCTTTGCGCACTGAGATACCGATCATGACCGTATTGCTGATCAGGAACACGGAAACCGCAAGCAGAATACAAATGATGCCGATCGAAACATAGCCAATGATCACGTTGATACCGCTCAGCGTATTAGCCGTGACTTCGGATTTGTTGACCTGACGCACGCCATCCATCATTTCCAGATATGTAACAAGTGCACTCTGGCGCGATACATCATTTAGATAAATCTCAAAGTTTGCGGAATCCGCAAGCGGATTCTCGGTAAAACCGTCTGCATATTCGCCGAGGTACTCTTCCTTAAACGAATCCCATACCTCTTCCGCAGAGTTGAACTTTACTTCTCTCACTTCCGTTCGCTTTTTGATCGCTTCTCCGATCTCTTGTATCTGCTCGTCACTGATGCCTTCATCAAAGAAAACCGTAACCGACACGCCCTCTTCCGCGGTTTTTACGACATTCTGAAAATTCGTTAAGATCGCGTAGAACAAGCCGAATAAAAAGAGGCAGGCTGCAATCGTCGCTACGGACGCAAGCGAGAACCATTTGTTACGAAAAATATTGGCAAAACCCTGTTTGATCGTATAAAACAGTGTACTAATTCTCATCGATATATCCACCTTCTTCTTCGTCGCTGACGATCACACCTTTTTTCATGGTGATAACGCGCTTCTTCATCGTATTTACGATGTCGCGGTTATGTGTAACCATCAGAACCGTGGTGCCGCTCTTGTTGATCTCCTCAAGCAGCTTCATGATCTCCCATGTGTTCTTAGGATCCAGATTACCGGTCGGCTCATCGGCCAAAAGGATCGAAGGTTCATTGATCAGCGCTCGTGCAAGCGCCACACGCTGCTGCTCACCACCGGACAACTGGCGGGGTTTTGCTTTATATTTACCTGCAAGTCCGACAACCGAAAGGATCGCCGGAACATTTTTCTTGATCTCTCTGTTCGGGACTTGAATGATACGCTGTGCAAAGGCAACATTCTCATAGACATTACGATCCTTCAAAAGGCGGAAGTCCTGAAAGACAATCCCCAGCTGACGTCTGAATTTCGGAATGCGCCAACGGCGAAGCTTCCCTACATCCTGCCCGTTTACGATCACGGTACCCGATGTCGGTGTTAACTCACGAAGAAGGAGTTTAATGAGTGTTGATTTACCGGATCCGCTATCGCCGACCACAAATACAAACTCACCCTTCCGGATCTTTAAGCTCACCCCGTTAAGTGCAGGTGCGCCGGTCGCGAAAGACTTACTCACGTTCTCGAGAACGATCACATCTTTATTCTCTGATTTCGTTTTTTTCTTCAAAGCCAATGTTTTCCACCCCTAAAATGTCATATGTGCAAGCTTGGTTTGGTTTAGTAATCAAAGGACTCCATGTACTTCATGTATTTGACAACCATCAATGCAATTTTAAACGTGATGGCATCTTCAAATACACGCAGATCGAGTTTTGTGCTTTTCTGGAGCTTATCCAATCTGTAAACAAGCGTATTTCTGTGGATGAAAAGCTGTCTCGATGTCTCCGATACGTTCAGGCTGTTCTCAAAAAATTTGTTGATCGTGCTGAGTGTCTCGGGATCAAACTCGTCCGGATTCTTACCATCGAATATCTCTTTAATGAACATCTTGCAAAGCGGAATCGGAAGCTGGTAGATCAGACGACCGATGCCAAGTTCACTGTAGGCGATCACGTTGCGCTCGCCGAAGAAGATCTTGCCGACATCCAGCGCCATCTTTGCTTCCTTGTAGGAACGGCTGACTTCTTTGATCTCGCCGACAACCGTACCGTATGCGGCATGCGCATGGTGAATGCCTTCTTTTTCCAGGCATTTTAAGATATCCGCTGCCTCTTTGTCGATCTCTGCCTTGGCGTCACCGGTCTGAAGCTCCTTCACAACGATTACATTCATCTCATCAACCGCTGTCACAAAATCTTTTACCGCGCCGTCTTTATGCTGACGGATGATCTCCAGAATATTATTGTCTTTATGGCCGTCCGCTTCCACAACGATCGCTACACGCTTCACATCAGTCGGAATATGAAGCTTCTTGGAACGACTGTAAATATCGACAAGAAGGAGATTATCAAGAAGCAGGTTCTTCACAAAATTGTCCTTGTCAAAACGCTCTTTATAGGCAACAAGCAGATTCTGGATCTGAAAGGCAACCATCTTGCCGACCATATACAGGTCCTCGCCCGTACCGCCGGCAACCAGAATATACTCCAACTGCTGCTCATCGTATACTTTGAAAAACTGACATCCTTGAATCTCCTGGCTGTCCGCGGAGGATTTAACAAATTCAAGCGCCGGCTTTTCAAACTCATTCATCGCGTCCGAAGTCGTCGCCGCAACCTTTCCATCCGTATCGATCACGCAAAATTCCACTCTTGAGATCGCCTTCAAGCCTTCTATTGTATTGCGAAGTATTTGATTCGATATCATTTTTTCACTCCTTTGCTTATGCAAAATATACAATTTTTTAAGCGGATTTTTTTATACATTTCCGATGTCTGTAAACCATTCTAAACCATAAAATGAAAAAAAACCATAGTTTTCCCATGGTTTTTTCGGTAAATTTGTATATATTTCCGTATTTTAGTTTACATAATTCGCTTAAGAGAAATTTACAAAACGCACAAATTGCATAAATCCGACAAAGAGTACGCAAATGACAACCGCGCTGACAAAAGACACCGTCACAACTTTTCCTCTCATGTCAAAATTCAAGAGCCCGCCGATCAGTTCACGTCTTCCTTCATTTTTAAAGATCCAGACAAGAATGCACGCCGCGGGAATTAAAAAGATGATGCCGAGCGCAAACTGCGCACCTGTATAGTACAGGATCATCTCCAAATCCGTTTCCTCCAGGATTGCCGTTCCGTCCTCAATCGAGGGATCGAGCGACATCGAGATCACGCTGATCGCATTAAAAAGCATATGATAGATAAAACCCGGCCAGATGCTGCCGGATGCCTCCGCAAGAAGCGCAAGGATGATTCCGATCACGAACACATAGATGAACTGGTTGAGGTTCATATGTATCAGCCCGAACAAGAACGACGAAAAGATTGCCGCGCGCCATAAACCTGCGCTTCTCCGGTATCCCCGAAACACAAATCCTCGAAAAGCGATCTCCTCACAAAGCGGTCCAAATACTGCGATCACAAAAAACTTCGACGCAAAAGACGAGCCGACCATATACATAGATGCCTTCACGACTACATTGTCTGTAAAAATCTGCGAAAAACCGCCTGCCGCATTACCTAAGGGAAGCGTCAAAAGGAAAAAGAGAACTGTCATCAGCACAGTTGTAAACCGCACCCGTCGTAATCCAAGCGCTGCCTTGCAGCGTTCATTTATAATAAGCAGGAAGACCAGTGCAGGAATCACCATAGATGCCTCACTCAGCATAGACTGCAGTCTCCAGTCAAGTCTATCCATAAACGGAAAAACAACCAGTATTGCTACGGATATGATCTGTAGAATAATGGTTGTTAAAAAATAGCGGTTTACTTGTTTTGCGTTCATTGCGATGTCTTATTTCTCCATCATGAAGTTAACCAGTTTTGTGATATCGTCCGGTTCATAAGCAAGAATCTCAAGTTCGGAAATGGATCCGTCAGAGAAAATGTTCGCCATGGACACATACTGGGATAATTTGGACTTCAGGTTCAATCTGTCGCCTTCACCTGTTACAAGTTCAACTCTGCCTTTGCAGGAATCGATTACCTCAAAAAACTTATCAATGTCATTAATGTTCTGTACTTTCATATTCTTTAATCTCCTTTCTTGTTTCTTGCGACCAATTATAGATGTTATTTCTTAAATTGCAAGCACTTTAGAAAAAATTAAGAATTAACGCCTTTTGATGCACTTCTCACCAATCTCGATCTTTCCTTCTTTCAGAAGATGACCGACCGCTCGCTTAAACTCGTTCTTGCTCATCTGCATCTCTCTTTTGATCGTCTCCGGATCGGCTTTGTCATTGAAAGGAAGCACGCCATCGAACGAATCAATAACCCGCATCACTTCCTGCGCATCCTTCTCAATCTGCAGATATGCCTTCTCACGGATACTTAAGGAAAGCTTTCCGTCATCCTTTACTTCCGTCACACGTGCCTCGATCTTCTCGCCAATCTTTACCTCGCCGTAAAGCTCTTTACGCGGGATCAGCGCGGAGTAGATATCATCTACCGCAACAAAGGCTCCAAAGTTTTGGCTGATCTCATAAAGGGTTCCCGTTACGCGGTCTTCTTTTTGGTAAGGGCTGTCCGTACGTAGATACGCATATACATTCATGGTCGCGCAAAGGCGGCTGCTTTTATCGATATAGAGTGCAACCAGTACTTCCTCGTCTGCTGACACTTTTCTGGTCTGCTCACGGAACGGAAGGAGCAAATCTTTTTCCAGTCCCCAATCAAGGAACGCGCCAATCTTCCCAACCTGCGCCACGCGAAGGAAAGTGACCTGATGCAACATGATCTTCGGCATGTTCACCGTTGCGATCAGTCTGTCGGAAGAATCCTTATATAAGAACACTTCGATCGCATCACCCTGTTTTAAGTCAGCAGGCACCTGCTTCTTTGGAAGCAATACACGCTCATTTTCAGGCGCATTCGCCGTCTCTCCAAGGTATACGCCGAATTCTACTTTCTTTACAACCGTCAGCGTTTGCTTTGATCCAAGCTGTAACATCTCAATCCTCTTTTGCGGTAAACTCTACGATTGCGTAGGGCTCGCCACTTTCATTGCAAAGTGACACTGTCGTCACATTTTCGTTTGTTGCGCTATAAGGCACGATCACATCTCCAAGATGTGCCTGCATCTTATATTCTGCACGCATCTGTCGCACTGTCGCATCTTCCTGAAGGCACGCAAATGCCATCTTCACGTACTGCGCGTTGTTCACATGATGGTTACTGTCCAGGTGAAACGGCTGCACCGTAATCGGAGGCTGCTTCTCTAAGTTGGGAGGGAGCGCGATCTTGCGGGGTGCATACTCCATCGGGAGCTTCTCTTCCGGGATATACCGCGTCGTCATCTCTTCCGTAACGCGCGCCGGCTGCATCGTCTCCGTATCAAGCAGGGTCCAGAGGCTGTTCGCGTACGCAAGGCGCTTCCCGTCTTTTCTGTCCATGAAAAAATTTCTGCTTCCCATAAATGTCTTAAACTGATACGGGAATGTGCCGACCGTCACATGGTCACCAAGCTTCGGATATTCATCGATCACGATCTGCCACGAAGAGAGCACCCACACAAGATGCTGCTTCTGCAAATATTTCACACCGACGCCAAGATCCTCGGACTGAAACGTGCTGCAGTCCTGAAAATAATCTGTCAGTGCTGTAAGCGTCAGGCGCTCATCTGCGTCTGTCTCACTGTATCTGATCCTGCTGTCAAAAGTATACATCGCTTTTCCTCTAAAAAAAACGAGAAGCCACACACTTCACTGAGAAATGCATAACTCCTCCGAGACAGGGCTACAAGGATTCGAACCTTGAAATGACGGAGTCAGAGTCCGTTGCCTTACCGTTTGGCGATAGCCCTAAAACCGTGGCTGCATCGCAGCCACTTGATTATATTACACGATAATCACTGAATATGCAAGCATTTTTTTGAAGTCTGTTTTTTACACCTCAAACAAGAGGTCCGCGTAGGTCGGGAAAGGCCATACATCGCGGTCGACGATCATCTCAAGACGATCCGCCGGTGCACGAAGATTGTCCATATCGACCGTGATCGTATCTTTGTAGAAGAACGCCTGCTTCTTGCCCTGCGGCATTGCTGCTGCCTTTGCGATGTCTTTTTCCAGCTTCTTAAGAGCTGCCTTGGTCGCTTTAAGGTCTGCCGATACCGCTTTCAAGACATCAAGCTGAACGGATGCATCCGCGCCTGCGGATTTCACGGCATTGGCTGCCTCAGCAAGCTGTCCCGCATAGTACATCACAGCAGGGATGATCTGCTTCGAAGCCATCGCCACCATAGTCTGCGCTTCGATGTTGATTGTCTTAGCGTAGGTTTCGTACAGGATCTCTTCACGGGATTCCAGCTCGGTGCGCGTGAATATGCCAAACTTTTCGAAAAGGCGTACCGCCTTGTCCGTCGTCAGTGCGTCAACGGATTCTACCATGGTACGGATATTCGGAAGGCCGCGGCGCTTTGCTTCTTTTACCCATTCTTCGGAATAACCGTCGCCGCTGAAGATAATCCTCTGGTGATCGGCAAGGTACTCCTTAATCAGGTTGTGAACACCGGCTTCGATGCTCTTCTCCTTTTCAAGGCGATCTGCCGCTTCGGAGAATGCCTCCGCTACGATCGTATTTAAGATGGTATTGGCACTTGCGATGGAATCGGAACTGCCCACCATACGGAATTCAAATTTGTTACCGGTAAAAGCAAACGGCGACGTACGGTTTCTGTCTGTCGCATCGCGCTCAAAATCAGGAAGCGTGGATACGCCGGTACTAAGCTTACCGCCCTTGCGGCTCCTCGTGGCTTCTCCCGTCTCAACAAGCTGACGGACGACGTCCTCAAGCTGCTGTCCGAGAGATACGGAGATGATCGCCGGCGGTGCTTCTGCCGCGCCGAGACGATGGTCGTTACCGACATCCGCCGCACTCTGGCGAAGGAGATCCGCATGCGTATCAACCGCCTTGATGATGCAGGCAAGGATCAGAAGGAACTGGATATTCTCATGCGGGGTCTTGCCGGGGTCAACAAGGTTCACTCCCGTGTCCGTCATAAGGGACCAGTTATCATGCTTACCGGAACCATTCACGCCTTCAAACGGCTTTTCGTGCAAGAGGCATGTCAGACCATGATGTCCTGCGACACGCTTCATTGCCTCCATGACAACCTGGTTATGATCGCCTGCCGTATTGCAGTTCTCATAGATCGAAGCAAGCTCGTGCTGTGCAGGCGCCGCCTCGTTATGCTGCGTCTTCGCGGTCACGCCGAGCTTCCAGAGCTCTTCATTTAAGTCACGCATATATGCGCCGATACGCTCACGGATAACACCCGAATAGTGGTCATCCATTTCCTGACCTTTCGGAGCCGGTGCGCCAAACAGCGTACGACCCGCAAAAATCAGGTCTTCTCGCTTCAGATATAAATCTCTGTCTACAAGGAAATACTCCTGCTCCGCACCGGCACAGGGGATCACCTTTTTCGTCTTCTTGTCACCAAACAGACGGAGAAGTCGAACCGCCTGCTCCGAGATCGCATCCATGGAACGAAGGAGCGGTGTTTTCTTGTCGAGCGCCTCACCTGTATGAGAATAAAATGCCGTCGGGATACAGAGTGTCACACCGGCACCTGTTTCTTTTAAAAATGCGGGAGATGTGATATCCCATGCCGTATAACCACGCGCCTCGAACGTTGGTCGCAAGCCGCCGGACGGAAACGAAGATGCATCCGACTCACCCTTGATGAGCGCTTTTCCGGAAAACTCGAGAACCGTCTTGCCATTCTCATCCGGACTCGATACAAAGGAGTCGTGCTTTTCCGCGGTAATGCCGGTAAGCGGCTGGAACCAATGCGTATAATGTGTGGCTCCGCGCTCGACGGCCCAGTCTTTCATCGCTTTTGCGACTTCATCCGCTGCCTGTCTGGAAAGTTCTCCGCCTTCGTCCATGACGCGGCGTACTTCCGCAAAGACTTCCTTCGGCAGATATTCCCGCATCTTACCGATCGTGAAGACATTTTCCGCAAACAGTTCTTCCACATTTGTGATCTTTTCCATATTATCTCCCCTTAACGCATCGGACGGATCATTCCGTCGTCTGCTCTTTTTTTACGCGCAGCAAATCGTAAGGTCTTGCCGCCGCCGACAGATCCAGATACAGGGTCTGCTGCGGGTGCGGAGCACTCTCCACCTCAGTTCCCTCTTCATCGTAAAGTGCGTTTACCGTTACCGGGATGTTGGTTCCGTCAGGCTGCATGATCTCGATCGCATCACCCCTGCAGAACTTGTTGCGCTGCGTGATCCTGGCAAAACCGCGACCATCCACATCTTCTACGATCCCAAGGTAAATATATTCATTGATATACGTATTGCTGTCATAAACCTGCGCTTCTTCGTCGGGCTTTCCGAAGAAGAACCCTGTCGTAAAGCGTCTGTACGTGCACTTGGAGATCTCGGCACGATACCAGTCCATGTTCGCACGGTACTTTTCTTCCGATTCGAAATAATCGTCGATCGCCTTGCGGTAAGTACGCGCTACGGTCGCCACATAAAGCGCCGTCTTCATGCGCCCTTCGATCTTAAAGCTGTCGATCCCAGCCTTTACAAGTTCCGGGATATGCTCGATCATGCAAAGATCCTTGGAGTTAAAGATATATGTCCCACGCTCATTCTCTTCCACGGGATAATACTCACCCGGACGCTTCTCCTCTACGACCGCATATTTCCAGCGGCACGGATGCGTACATGCACCGCGGTTTGCATCGCGTCCCGCCATGAAGTTGCTCAAAAGGCATCTGCCGGAATAGGAGATACACATCGCACCATGCACGAACGCTTCGATCTCCAGATCATCCGGAATGTGCGCGCGGATATCCTCGATCTCCCTGATCGAAAGTTCTCTAGCTGCCACAACGCGCTTTGCGCCCTGCTCATGCCAAAAACGGTATGTCATATAGTTTGTATTATTCGCCTGCGTAGAGATGTGCCGTTCGATCTCGGGGCACTCTTCCTTCGCGATCGTAAACATACCCGGATCCGCAATGATGAGCGCGTCAGGTTTCAGATCACGAAGCTCACGCATATATTCTCTGGCACCGTCCAGATCATAATCATGTGCCAGAATGTTGGCGGTCACATGAACTCTGACGCCGTGCGCATGCGCAAATGCGATTCCTTCACGCATATCTTCATCGGAAAAGTTCTTCGCCTTCGCGCGCAGGCCAAACGCTTCGCCGCCGATATAGACCGCGTCCGCACCAAACATGACGGCGGTCTTAAGTACTTCAAGCGATCCCGCCGGGATCAGAAGTTCCGGTTTTTTAACCATGGTATTCCTCTATTTTTTGACACTGACCGCTGTCCCATCCCCGATGGTCAGGATCACGGTCTCCAGTTCGTCATTGTGCTTCAATTCATACAGATAATCCCGCATGCGACTGTGGATCGTGCGATTCCGCCTTGTAACTGCAAAGCGCGATTCCAGCACATCACCGTCCTGCAAGACATTATCTGAAAGAAGTACGCCGCCTTTTTTCAGAAGGCGCAGGATATCCGGGAGAAAATGGATATACTGCCCTTTGGCAGCGTCCATAAAGATAAGATCGTACGACCCCGAAAGCGTCTTTAAGATATCGGTCGCATCACCTTCAAGGAGCGTGATCGCATCCTCTTTCCCCGCCTTTTTAAAGTTCTCTCTGGCAAGCGGGATCCTTTTTTCGTACTTTTCGATCGTCGTGATATGGCATCCCGCCGGCGCATATTCGCTCATAAAAAGAGACGAAAAGCCGATCGCCGTCCCGACTTCGAGGATCTCCTTCGGTCTTGTGAGCGTCAGCATCACGCGAAGCAGACTCTGCATCTCATGCCGGATGATCGGAATATCCGTCTTGCGCGAATAGGATTCCAGCGTACTTAAGTATTCAGGGATCTCCGTATCGAGCGAATTGATAAAACTGACGATTCGTTCGGGATCCATACTATGATTCCTCCGTCTCGGCGGTCGCCGTATCAGCAGCCATGATCATCAGCATCTCTTCGATCGTCATGGCTGTATTGAGCTTATATGTCCCGGGTGCGATGCCTTCCTTCAGTCCGGACAGTTTTTCCTGCAGTTCGAAAAGCTTCGCATCGCGGATCAGGCCCTTCTCTTCTAAAAGAAGTGCGATGTCCGCTACGGAATATTCGTCTTTTACGATGATCTCCACATCGCGCCCCGGCTCCGCATCCATCGCGGGCTCGCCGAAAATGCGAAAACCGTAATCATATGCCGTCACGGCATAGCGGTATACATACATCAAAATAATGGCCGCGACCACCACTTTAAAGATGACGGTCACTACGGAAACCAAAAACTGCTTCGCGTCCATTTATCCCATACTCCTTTGCTGCTTGCCTTACACGTCCATGATGATCGGGAGGATCATGGGGCGACGCTTCGTTTTCTTCCATACGAAGTCGCTCAGTTTATCTTTGACCGTGCTCTTGATCTTGCCCCAATCGCTGATACCGCGATCGAGCAGATCCAAAACGGCTGCTTCGATGATCTCTTTCGCTTCCGCAATGAGTTCATCGGATTCTTTTACATAAACGAAACCGCGGGATACGATATCAGGCCCCGCCACAAGCTGGTTGCCGACGCCGTCAAGCGACATCGCTACAATCAGGATACCATCCTCTGCGAGGTGCTGACGATCGCGAAGGACCACATTGCCGACATCGCCGACTCCGAGGCCATCGACCAGAATACTCCCGGTCGTCACTTTTCCTTCCTTCTTCGCCCCTTCCTCATTGAGTTCGAGCACATCGCCCGATGCGAGGATAAAGACGTTCTTCTTGTCGATGCCAAGGTCCTGTGCCAAACGCGCCTGCGCCATCAGGTGCTTATACTCACCGTGAACCGGAATCGCATATTTCGGACGCACGAGCGTATAGATCAACTTGATCTCTTCCTGGCAGGCATGCCCGGATACATGAACATCCTGGAAGATCACGTCCGCGCCCTTCATGATGAGCTCATTGATGACCTTCGTAACAGCCTTCTCATTACCCGGGATCGGATGGGATGAGAAAATGACCGTATCACCCGGTTTGATCGAGATTTTCTTGTGCGTGTTGCTTGCCATCCTGGACAGCGCCGCCATACTTTCGCCCTGGCTGCCGGTCGTGATGATGACCGTCTTTTCATCCGGATAGTTCTTGAGCTGCTCGATGTCGATCAGCGTATTGTCCGGAACACTGATGCGGTGCAGTTTCTGCGCCGTATCGATGATGCTGACCATACTGCGCCCCTCGACCACAACCTTCCTGTCGAATTTATTCGCGGAATTGATGATCTGCTGCACACGGTCCACATTCGATGCAAATGTCGCGATGATAATCCTTGTGTTCTTATGTTCGGAAAAAATGTTGTCAAAAGTCCGACCGACCGTACGCTCGGAGGCTGTAAAGCCGGGTCGCTCTGCATTCGTGGAATCGCACATCAGTGCCAGAACGCCCTTCTTGCCAATCTCCGCGATCCTCTGCAGGTCGATGGAATCGCCGTAAACAGGCGTATAGTCAACCTTGAAGTCGCCTGTGTGGAACACTGTTCCGGCCGGCGAATAGATCGCAAGCGCTGCCGCATCAACGATACTGTGGTTCGTTTTGATAAATTCCACGCGGAACTGTCCGAGATTGATGGACTGACCGAATTTAACCACTTTACGCTTTGTGGTTTTCATCAGGTTATGCTCCGTGAGCTTGTTCTCAATGATACCCATGGTCAGCTTAGTCGCATAGAGCGGCACATTCACTTCTTTCAGCACATAGGGAAGTGCGCCGATATGATCCTCGTGACCGTGCGTGATGACAAAGCCCTTCACTCTGTCGATATTCTCTTTTAGATACGTTACATCCGGGATTACAAGATCGATGCCCAGCATGTCATCGTCCGGAAATGACAATCCGCAATCCACAACAATAATACTGTCTTCGTATTCAAAGGCAGTAATGTTAAGTCCAATCTGTTCCAGGCCACCCAAAGGGATGATCTTTAACTTGGAACCGTTATTTTCAATTTTCTTTTTTCTCAACTAAATACCTCGTTTTCTTTTATTAAATGCAGATCTTTCCTTAGATAAGATCCACGTCGTCCAGCATCTTGGCGAACACGTCCGCCACTGCCTCAAGTTCCGTATCATCTTCCACGGGTTCGTATACCGCTTCCGAATCCTCGGGTGATGAAACATCACGCATGATGAAGGCTTCCCCGTCGTCCTCTTCGGAATCCGTCACAAGGATGTAGTTCACTCCTCCGATCATCGTCTGTTCCAACACGAATAATTCTACCGGCTCTCCCTCGTCCGGATTAAATACAATTTTCTCCATTTTATCGCTCATATCATCCTATTTCTGCATCGCCTTGGAGTCCAGATACCCCTGCAGGATAAATGTCGCCGCGATCTGATCGACATAGTCCTTGCGGTTTTCTCTGCGGATCCCGGCCTCCATCATTGCCTTATCGGCCGCAACTGTCGTAAGCCGCTCATCCCACATTGTAACAGGAAGACCGGTTCTTCTCTCCAGCATCTCTTTGAGTTCCAGAGACTTCTCGCCTCTCTCACCCACCGTATCATTCATATTCTTGGGAAAACCGAGCACAATCTCCGTCACTTCGTACTCCGCGATCAGTTCTTCGATCCGGGCAAGCGTCTTGCGAAGCTTAGTCTCCTTCTCGCGCCTGATGATCTCAATCCCCTGTGCCGTAATAAGCAGCGGATCACTGATCGCAACGCCCATTGTCTTGGATCCGTAATCCAAACCCATGATCCTCATATGCTATTTACGCTCCTGATCCCAGTGGTTGGACTTAATATACTCTGTCAGCATCTCTTCCACCAGCTCATCGCGCTCCACCTTCATGATCAGGCTTCTTGCACTCTTATGGCTCGTGATATACGTGGGATCACCGGACATAATATAACCGACGATCTGGTTGACCGGATTATAACCCTTCTCGGACAATGCTTCATATACCGTCGAAAGAACGATCTTCACCGCTGTTTCCGGCTCGGCTTCTACATTAAAAAATTGCGTGCTTTCCAAATCAATCGCCATAATCCACTCTCCTTTACGTATCTGTTGTCTTCTCATATTACCTTATTTATAGGGAAAATTCAACCTGCGCACCCGCCACGGAGCCCTTACTTTGCCACTTCGCCGACCATCAGATCGTTCGCAAGGAAGCCTGAAATGCGCACATCTTTGAGGGAGTTACTTAAGTCTTCATTCGTCTCTACCCCGACCCGCACATACTCTCTCGTATGGCCGATCATATAGCGCCTGCCGCCCTCTTCATATGCTTCTTCAAAAAGGACCGGTACGGTGCGATCCAGAAAGCGCTCTCTGAATGCACGGGACTGTCTCTCTTCCATCGAAAGCAGGACATCGCTTCTTGCCGCCTTTACTGCTTCCGTCAGCTGCCAAGGCATCGTCGCCGCTCTTGTCCCCTGGCGCTTTGAGTATTTAAACACATGCATCTCATAGAGATTCAGATCATCCAGGTAGTTGCGCGTGATCTCAAATTCTTCGTCCGTCTCACCGGGAAACCCGACGATCACGTCTGTTGTGACCGCTACATCCGCATATGCGTTTCGGAGGATCTCCACTTTTTCTTTAAACTCCGCCGACGTATAATGACGGTTCATTCGCTTTAATGTCGCATCACACCCGCTTTGCATCGATAAGTGAAAATGAGGACAGACCTTCTGCTCCGAGCAAAGCGCCGCAGCAAATTCCGGCGTAATGATCCTGGGTTCCAAAGAGCCCAACCGCACACGTTTTATTCCGTCGATCCTGCACACAGAGCGGATCAGATCAAGTAAAAAGCCGTTTTGATACGTTTGCTGCAGGTAATCATATTCGCCTTTTGCATCTGCATGCTTCTCATGTTCTTCTTTGAGAAAATCAAGCCCATATGAGCAAAGATGAATACCGGTCAGCACGATCTCCTGATAGCCTGCGTAGGCAAGCCCTTTTGTTTCCGCAAGGATGTCGTCCTTTTTTCTGCTTCGCACGCGCCCACGCGCATACGGGATAATGCAGTAACTGCAGAACTGGTTGCAGCCATCCTGCACTTTCATGTAAGCGCGCGTATTCTTGCCTGTGCTTCTGATCGTCAATTCTTCGTACGATACAGGTTTTGACAAATCCGGTATGAACAGGTCGTAAGCAAAACGTCTTTCCGGACTCTGCTCACGCTCGTTTAAGTATTTTGCAAGGATCTCTACGATCTCTTTCTTTCTGTTGTTGCCGATCGCCAGATCAATCGCATCATCTTTTTCAATGCGCTCCTTTCCGGTCTGGACATAGCACCCGACCGCAACCACAACGGCATTCGGATTCAGTTTCTTTGCACGGTGCAACATCTGACGGCTCTTACGATCCGCAATATTGGTCACGGAGCAGGTATTGACAATATATATATCCGCTTCCGATTCAAAGGGAACGATCTGATATCCGGCCGATACAAGCGCCTCCATCATGGCGTCCGTCTCATATGCGTTCACCTTGCAGCCAAGGTTATGAAATGCGATCGTCTTCACGCTTTTTCCCTTCATTTTGTATACTTTTGCGTCCTTTGTTTTGTATGGTTTGAATATTGACTTATATACATATTCACATTAGTATGGGTTTGTATGATAGACATCCACACAAGGAGGAGTTCCAATGAAAACAGTACAGATTTCTTTAAACTCGATCGATAAAGTTAAATCATTCGTTAACGATATCACAAAATTCGATTATGATTTCGATCTCGTTTCCGGCAGATATGTTATCGACGCAAAGTCCATCATGGGTATTTTCAGCCTCGATCTTTCCAAACCGATCGACCTGAACATCCACGCAGAAGAGGACGTTGCCGAGGTTATGAATGTTCTGAAGCCTTACATCGTTTAGTTTTTAATTGGATTGATATGGGATCGCGCATCGCGCGGTCCCTTTTTTATACCATTTTACTTCTCGTACTTTACTTCTACGATCTCATCCGTATCAAGTGCGGTCTGCACCAGTTCCTCGATTCGATCGTTTAAGTTCTGCTCATGACGCTTGATCACGGCAAGTGACGGTTTTGTCACAGGATGCTTTGCGACAAAGATCGTACAGCAGTCCTCGTACGGCAGGATCGATGTCTCATAGGTACCGATCTTCTCAGAGATCTCTACAATCTCCTGCTTATCCATACCGATAAGCGGTCTGTAAACAGGAAGCGTACATACCTCGTTCGTTACTGCGATCGCCGCCATCGTCTGCGATGCGACCTGTCCGATGCTCTCACCGGTGATAAGGCCCAGGCACTCACTGTCATTTGCCAGTCTCTCCGCGATCTGCATCATGATACGGCGCATGATGATCGTAAGCTCGTCATGCGGGCACTTCTCGTAAATGTGAAGCTGGATATCGGTAAAGTTGATGACATGCAGACGGATCGACCCCGTATAACGGGAGATGAGCCTTGCAAGATCAACAACCTTCTGCTTTGCACGCTCGCTCGTATACGGCGGCGCGTGGAAATAAACGGCATCGATCGTAACGCCTCTCTTGGAGATCATATAGCCCGCAACAGGCGAATCGATCCCTCCGGAAAGAAGGAGCATGCCTTTTCCACCCGTACCGACCGGCATTCCACCGGGACCCGGGATGATCATGGAATATACGTATATCTTCTCGCGGATCTCCACATGGAGCTGCACATCCGGATCATGCACGTCAACGGAGAGTTCCGGGAATGCGTCGAGCAGGATCCCGCCAAGCTCCGCATTGATCTCCATCGTATCGAGCGGATAGTTCTTCCGCGCACGGCGCGCCTGCACTTTGAACGTAAAGTTCTTATCCGGATAATTCTCGTCGATGTAGGCAATGACATCTTTGGAAAGCTGTTCAAACCCCTTGTCTTCGAGCACGGTCACGGGGCAAATCCCCCATACACCGAATACGGTCTTAAGCTCTCCGACCACTTCGTCAAAATCAAATTCACTCTTTGCATCCACATAGATACGGCCCGATGCTTTATGGACAACAAATGTCCCTTCGCAGCGTTTCATCGCATAGTTAATCTGACGGACAAGGGCATCCTCGAAGAGATATCTGTTTTTTCCTTTTACGCCGATCTCGGCATATTTAATCAAAAAAGAATGAAACATGGTTTACTCCTTAATGTCTTGTATAACGGCGCAGCATCGGCACGATCTCGCGAAGGACCGTCAGCGCCTCGTCGATCTCTTCCTTTGTTGTAAAAACGGAAAAGCTGAAGCGAAGCGTCGAATCCAAAAGCGACTTATCAAGGCCGATTGCCGAAAGGGTATCGGACGGATGCTTTGCTTTATTGGATGCGCAAGCACTTCCGGATGATACATAAATATCTCTGTCTTCAAGCGCATGGAGCAATACTTCGCTTCGGACGCCCGCAAACGACGCACTTACGATATGCGGCGCACTGTTTTCAATCCCCTCTTCCGGGATTCCGTTGATCGTCACATCGCCGATCCCGTTAAGACCTTCAATCAGTGCTTTTTTCAATTTAAAAAGTTGCTCCCTCTTTGCATCGATCCCCTGATAGATCAGCTCAGCTGCCTTTGCGATCCCTGCAATGCCCGGCACGTTTTCGGTACCGGAGCGCATGCCTTTCTGCTGACCGCCACCGAGCATAAGCGGATTCATCTTCACTTTGTCGCGTACATATAAGAGCCCGACACCTTTCGGACCGTGAATTTTGTGACCACTGACAGACATCAGGTCGATATTCATTTTCTTCGGGTAGATCAGGGCTTTACCGAATCCCTGTACCGCATCCACATGAAACAGTGTATTCGGATTCTTTCTCTTGATTAATGCGCCCGCCTCCGCGATCGGCATCAGTGCACCGATCTCATTGTTGGTATGCATGATCGATACAAGGATCGTCTCGTCCGTGATCGATGCCTCAAGGTCAGATAAGCTGATCCTGCCGTCTCTGCCGACCGGCAGATACGTTACCGTAAATCCCTGCTTCTCCAAATAAGCCATATTCTCCAGGATCGCCGGGTGCTCCACCCTTGTTGTGATCAGGTGCATGCCGGCGCGTTTATTCGCCATCGCACAACCGATCAGAGCCGTTGCATCCGATTCCGTACCGCCCGATGTAAAGACAATCTCTTTATCATCCACTTTCAGAATGGATGCGATCGTTTTCTTTGCATCGATGATGTATTTTTCGGCCTCCACGCCTTTGTGATGGAGGCTTGAAGGATTGCCGTATTCATTTTTCATGATCTCCGCCATCAGATCCGCGACTTCGTCGTAGCATCTTGTCGTGGCGGAGTTGTCCAGATAAATTTCGTTCATCTCAGTGTCTCTATGTGTTAAAATGTGCGCACTATTCTTCTAATTGATACATCAGCCAGGAAAGAACGGTCAGCCCCGCTGTTTCCGTTCGAAGGATGCGCTTTCCAAGTGTGATTGCCGTCATGCCCGCGCCAAGTGCTTCTTCAATCTCGGCAGGATCAAAGCCGCCTTCCGGTCCAATGAAGATCGCGATCCGTTGTCCGGGCTTTACGCTTTCAATGATCTGTTTTGTCTTCGGCATGCCGTCCGCAAGTTCATACGGTACAAGCTTTGTGTCAAAATCTTTTGCGTAGTCAATGGCTTCCTTCATACGCATCACGGGATGCACGATAGGGATAATGCCGCGCTTACTTTGCTTGGCGGCCGCTTCTGCGATGCCCTGCCACCTGGCGATGCGGCTTTTTTCCTTCTTCTCATCAAGCTTTACGATACAGCGATTCATCGCAACCGGTACGATCTCATGCACGCCCAGTTCCACCGTCTTCTGGATAATCAGTTCCATCTTGTCCGCTTTCGGGAGCCCCTGAAACAGCGTTACTTTCGCAGGCAATTCCATACCGCCTTCCTTGATAAAAGCAAGGCTGCAGACAACGTCAGTATCCGTAAACGATTCCACACGGCATCTGAATTCACGGTCGTCAGTGCCGTTACTTACCGCGATCTCCTCGCCGGGCTTCATGCGAAGCACATTACGGATATGGTTATAATCGCTTCCCGTGATCCGAAGTTCTTTACTTTGCTCAATGCCCGCCGTATCGGACGGGTCCACAAAGAACCGATACATAGATTCTCCTAAAAATCTTTACGCGCCGTCACGCTGACCCATTCACCCTGATGTGTTACTTCCAAAACGGTGAGGCCGGCTTCCTTGACCGCATTTACTACGGTCTCTTCCTTATCGTCAATGATACCGGATGTGATATAGATGCCACCCTTTTTTAGGTGCGGAATAATGACCGGTGTCAGTGGCACAAGCACATCCGCCAGGATATTGGCCACCACGATGTCGAAGCAGTCATAGCCCATCTTATCCTGCACTTCTTTTTCGGTGATGATGTTACCGATCGTCAGTTCAAACTTCGAAGGGTCGATCCCGTTCGTCTCCATGTTCTCCGCGACCGCAGGAACCGCGCAGGGATCAAGATCCGTTCCCTTTGCTTCTTTGATCCCGTACATCAGCGCCACAATGGCAAGGATACCGCTGCCCGTTCCGACATCAAGAAGTTTTGTTTCCGGTGTAATGTGTTTCCACAGCTGTCTGATACAAAGCTGCGTCGTCTCGTGCATACCCGTTCCGAATGCCGTGCCGGGATCAATATGCAGGATCTTTTTATCCTTATCCTCGTCCTTTACCTCTTCCCAGGACGGGATCACCAAAAGGTCATCGATCGTAAACTGATGAAAATACTGCTTCCAGTTGTTGATCCAATCGATGTCTTCCGTCTCGCTGACCGTGATCTTGCCGCTGCCGATCTCGATGTTAAAATCTCTGAGCTCATCAAGTTCGCTCTGTACTGCCGCAAGCACCGTTTCCGCATCACACTCTTCGTCATTGTATAGAAGCTTTCCGTCCGGCGTCTCCTCTACAAAGAAGGACAGATATGCAATGCCATCATCCTCTTCTGTCATCGGCGGAATGTCCACAAACATCTGCTCCTTCTCCCACGCAGTCAGCGGGATCTTGTCTTCGATCTGCGCGCCTTCAAGGCCGATGTCATACAGCGTACTGATGATGATATCCTCCGCATCGGTTATCGTTTCTATCTGAAATTTCTTCCATTTCATTGCAATCTTCTCCCACAAACGGGCAGTCTTCCCCGTATATCATTCATCATACTAACACATGCCCCGTCCGATTGCAAAAAAAGAAACGCCGTAAGGCGTCTCTTTTCGCTTGTTATTTGAAAAAGCCTTTTTTCTTCTTTTCTTTCTCGCTGCTCTCCTCAACTGCCTTCGCAGCATTGAGCGTATCGCCGGAAAGCTCATCAAACTTCTTCAGCGCTTCCTTTGCTTCTTTGGAAAGCTTATCAGGTACCTGAACGACCAGTGTAAAGTAATGGTCACCTCGAACGGCCTTATTGCGCAGAGACGGAACGCCCTTGCCCTTCAATCTGACACGCGTGTCGGTCTGCGTACCCGGCTTCACAGTGTAGATCACCTTGCCGTCTACCGTATCGACTGCGATATCGCCGCCGAGTGCGGCTATCGCGAAGGATACGGGAACTGTCGAAAAGATGTTGTAGTCCTGTCTCTGGAAGATCGGATGACGTTGTACCAGCACTTCCACGAGAAGGTCACCTCTCGGCCCGCCATTTGTACCCGGCTCTCCCTTTTCGCGGATACGGATACTCTGTCCGTTGTCGATACCTGCCGGAACGGTCACCTGGATCGTCTTGCGATTTGCGATATAACCTGTGCCGTGGCAGTCAGGACACTTATCCTCGATGATCTGACCTGTGCCACCGCAGTCCGGACATGTCTGGACATTCCGCACCATACCGAAAAATTCCTGTCTGGTGAATACGACCTGTCCCTTACCGCCGCACTTCGGACACGTCTTCTTGGATGTTCCGGGCTTTGCTCCGGTACCGTGACACGTCTTACATTCGTCTTTCAGCGTCAGTTCCAGTTCCTTCTCACAGCCGAATACCGCTTCTTCAAAACTGATGCGAATGCTTGCACGAATGTTTGCGCCTTTCATCGGTCCATTGTTAGCACGACCGTATGAGGACCTTCTGCCGCCTCCGAACAGATCACCGAAGATATCACCGAAAATGTCACCGAAATCCGCGCCGCTGAAGTCGAAGCCACCGAAGCCGCCTGCTCCGCCCTGTTCGAACGCCGAATGACCGAACTGATCATACTGACGCCTCTTCTCAGGATCAGACAGGATCGCATAGGCCTCGGATGCTTCCTTGAACTTCTTCTCAGCTTCCTTATCGCCGGGATTCATATCCGGGTGGTATTTTTTAGCCAGAACACGATATGCTTTTTTAATGGCTGCTTCGTCGGCATTTTTGTCGACGCCCAGCACTTCATAATAATCGCGTTTTTGTTCCGCCATTTTTTACACTTCCCTGTAGTCACCGTCAACTACATTATCATCATTGCCGCCCATATCAGGACCCGCCTGCGCACCTGCCGCATCAGGGCCTGCCTGTGCGCCCGCGCCCTGCGCCTGCTGTGCCTGCTCGTATACCTTTGTGAACAGAGCCTGTGCGCCTGTCATGAGTTTCTCTTTTGCAGCCTTCATCTCGGCTACCTGCTCCTCGGTCATCTCAGTATCTTTTGTCTTCTCGAGGATCTCTTTGAGTGCGTTCAGGTCTGCCTCTACGCCGGCCTTCTCGCTCTCGCTGATCTTATCGCCAACTTCGCTGAGAGCTTTTTCTGTCTGGAATACGAAGGAATCAGCTTCGTTACGTGCCTCAACGGCCTCTTTACGCTTCTTATCCTGTGCCTCGTATTCTGCAGCTTCCTTAACTGCCTTATCGATATCTTCATCCGACATGTTAGAGCCCGCCGTGATGGTGATGTGCTGCTCTTTGCCTGTACCCATATCCTTTGCGGATACGTTTACGATACCGTTCGCATCGATATCAAATGTAACTTCGATCTGCGGGATTCCGCGAGGTGCGGGCGGGATACCGTCAAGTCTGAACTGGCCGAGTGACTTGTTGTCCTTGGCAAATTGTCTCTCACCCTGTACAACGTTGATATCTACTGCTGTCTGGTTATCCGCAGCGGTAGAGAAGATCTGGCTCTTCTTGGTCGGGATCGTTGTGTTTCTCTCGATCAGTCTGGTCGCAACGCCGCCCATTGTCTCGATGGAGAGAGAAAGCGGAGTAACATCCAGAAGCAGGATATCGCCTGCGCCGGAATCGCCGGCAAGCTTACCACCCTGAATGGAAGCACCGATCGCTACACATTCATCAGGGTTCAGGGACTTGCTGGGCTCGTGACCTGTTAATGCTTTTACCTTATCCTGAACAGCCGGGATACGTGTGGAACCACCGACAAGAAGTACCTTGCCGAGTTCTGCTGCCGTTACGCCGGCATCCTTTAATGCGTTCTGAACCGGAACCGCCGTCATCTCAACGAGGTCATGTGTCAGTTCGTCGAATTTCGCTCTGGTCAGGTTCATATCAAAGTGCTTCGGGCCTTCTGCCGTTGCTGTGATGAAAGGCAGATTGATGTTCGTTGTCATAGCGGAAGAAAGCTCTTTTTTAGCCTTTTCTGCTGCTTCACGAAGTCTCTGAAGCGCCATTTTATCATTGGAAAGATCGATTCCTTCGTTCTTCTTGAACTCAGAAAGCATGTAGTCTGTGATCTTCTGGTCGAAGTCATCACCACCGAGTCTGTTGTTACCGTTTGTAGCAAGAACTTCGATAACGCCGTCGCCGATCTCGATGATGGATACATCGAATGTACCGCCGCCGAGGTCGTATACCATGATCTTCTGCTCTTTTTCGTTATCAAGGCCGTAAGCAAGTGCTGCTGCCGTAGGCTCGTTGATGATACGCTTTACTTCAAGGCCTGCGATCTTACCTGCGTCCTTGGTTGCCTGACGCTGTGCGTCATTGAAGTATGCGGGAACCGTGATAACAGCTTCCGTAACCTTCTCACCCAGGTAGTTCTCTGCATCTGCTTTCAGTTTCTGCAGGATCATAGCAGAGATCTGCTGCGGAGAATATTTCTTGTCGTCAATGGTTCTGCCGCGGTCTGTACCCATATCTCTCTTGATCGAGGAGATGGTCTTCTCCGCGTTGGTAACTGCCTGACGCTTTGCAGGCTCGCCGACAAGTCTCTCGCCTGTCTTTGTGAATGCTACAACAGACGGTGTTGTTCTTGCGCCTTCTGTATTTGCGATAACGGTGGGCTTACCACCTTCCATAACTGCTACGCAGCTGTTTGTTGTACCTAAGTCGATACCGATGATCTTACTCATAACTTTTTCCTCCTACCATTTATTCTGCGACCGCGACCATGCTGGGTCGTACGACTGTGTCGCGATACATATATCCTTTTTGTAATTCCTGAGCGACAATGCCGCTCTCGAATTCTTCCGTTTGAACCTGCATCACCGCATTGTGATATGTAGGATCAAATTCTTTTCCGACCGCCTCGATCGCCTTCACACCCAAAGCATCGAGTTCGTTCAAGAGCTGTTTATAGATCATGTTCATGCCTTCCACAAAGGGATCGCCTTCGGGTGCATTCGCAAGTCCTCTTTCAAAGTTGTCCACAACCGGAAGGATCTTTTCCACCACGCTCTTGGCACCAACCTCGAACATCTGCGCTTTTTCCTTATCCGTCCGCTTGCGGAAATTCTCGAACTCGGCAAGCTGACGCTTTACACGATCCTCCAGCTCTTCGATCTTCTCTTTCTGCTTGTCTGCTTTCTTGTCGGCCTTTGCTTTCTTCTTTGCTGCTTTGGGTTCTTCCTTTGCGGCCTCTTCCGCAGCAGCGTCTGCTTTTACATCTTCCGATGCGGCCTCTTCTTCGCAGGTCTTTACTTCTTCTTCAAGATCCTGCTTCAGGTCTTTATCTGACACGTTGTTACTTCCTTTCTATTTTTTCTTATATACCGTATCCAACTGATTCGTCAGAGTCTTGAGCGCATCGACAACTTTGTCATAATCCATTCTGGTCGGACCGATGATACCGATCGTACCGCGCATGCCCTCGCCGAGCTCATAGGTTGCGGTCACGATACTGCAGTCCTTCATGGTCTTGATCGGTGCTTCTTCACCGATATAGACCTGAATGCCGGTGTTGCTCTCATCCGCCAGTGTCTCCTGGACAAGTTCCGTCAGCATCTTTTTCTCTTCGAATGTATTGATCAGTTCGCTTGCCTTCTGGTTATCGGCAAGTTCCGGATATTTGAAAATGTTGTTCGTACCGCTTGTGTAGATCTCCAGATCTTCATCGGCACGGATTGCTTCTGCAACTGCATCGATCACTTCGCTCACGATGCCGCTGTGAACACCTGCCTGCTGCTTTAATGCGGTAATCGTCGCCAGATTGATCTCATCAAGCGACAGCCCGTTCAAATGCGTGTTGAGTAGAATATTCAGCTTCAAAAGCGTCTCATCATTGAGCTCTTCTTCTACCGTAAGAATGTTGTTCTTGATTACATTCCCTTCCACCACGATCACGGCCAGGATCTGATCGGCGTCTACCTTGGAGAGCTGAATGAACTTCAGCTTGTTGCCGATGCACTTCGGTGCGGAGATCATCGTCGCGTAGTTCGTGTTGGTCGCAAGGACTTTTGCCGCCTGCTTAAGAAGCTGATCCATCTTCTCCTCTTTTTCAAGGAGCATGTCGAGCTTCTCTTCTACCTGCTTCTCCTTCTCCGCAAGCATCTCATCTACATAGAAACGATAGCCCTTATCGGAAGGAATACGTCCCGCTGACGTGTGCGGCTGGAGGATGTAACCCATCTCTTCCAGATCCGACATCTCGTTACGGATCGTCGCAGAACTGAGATTGAGGTCAGTGTACTTGGAGATCGTTCTGCTGCCGACAGGCTCACCCGTCTCGAGATAATTACGAATGATCGCTTTAAGGATCGTCCGTTTTCTGTCATCCATTTCCAAGACCCCACCCCTCTTTCTCTTATTAGCACTCAAACAATTCGAGTGCTAACATCTCTGTAACATAAGTTAGCACTCGTCCCATACATTGTCAATTGTTTTTATTCTTTTTTTAGATGTTCAGCACAAACCAGCAGTACGCGTATCCGCCGATCACGGCCGCAAGTGTAAACGGAAGGCCGATGCGCATGAATTCCTTGAAGGAAACTTCGTAGCCTTCTTTTCTTAAGAGGCCGACACCTGCGATGTTGGCGGAGGCGCCGACGGGCGTGATGTTACCGCCAAGCGTTGCACCGAGCAGTAGACCAAAGAGCAGCAGATACCGTTCATGTCCGAGCTGCTCGGCAACACCGACAACAACCGGAATCATGGTCGCAACGTAAGGGATGTTGTCCACAAATGCCGAGATCAGGACGGAGCCCCATACGATCACAGAATAGAGCAGGAAGTAATTGTTGCCGCCGACTTTGATGATCAGCGCGGCGATATCATCGATGATCCCCTGCCCGGTAATACCGGCGATCACAACAAACAGGCCAGCCAAAAGAAAAATGGTCGCATAATCAACATTTTTAATATTGAGACACATGGTTTTGAAATCTTTGGTACGAATCAGCTCCGCAACGACACAAAAGATGCCCCATACCATGCAGATGACGCCGTTCGTCACTTCCGGTTTGCCGGGGATGAAGGATGCCACGATCAGAAATACGATGTGTCCGACCATTGCAATCGTCGGGATATTATCTGTCACAACCGTCTTTTCATCGGACGATACAGGCTCTTTCATCTTGCGGAAGAGAACCAGCATAATCGGAACGGTTAAAAGTGCTCCAAGTTCAACCGCAAAGAATATGCCGGGCCGGTCAAAAAACCAGAAGAAATCAAGGAAATCCATCTTTGCCGCACTCGGAGCTGCAAGCATGATGGATGTGGTATCACCTACCAGCGTCGCCGCACCCTGCAGATTGGAAGAAACGGCGATCGAGATCACCATTGAAACGGGAGATATCTTCAGTTTCTTACAGATCGCAAGCGCAACAGGCGCAACCATGTATACAGTCGCAACATTATCAATGAATGCGGAGATGATGCCGGAAAAAAGCGACATGATGATCGTAACCGCCATGACATTCGGAGAGATCGCGAGGAGCTTATCCGCGATCAGATTGGGCATCTTGGATTGAATAAAATAGTCAACGATAATAACGGTCCCGAATATCATCATAATGATATTCCAATCGATGGCATCGGGAATCGCATGAACGGATATAATGCCGATCGCTGCAAAAGCTGCGGCGGTCAGACAGGAAATGAACGGCCTGCACTTTGCAGGAAGCGCGATCATCAGTATATACATCAAAGCAAATAGTGATATGGCAACAGTCTTCAAAGCGGTGCTCCTTTTTATCTTTCTATCTTATATGAAATAATGCGTCAGTTCTTTTGATCGAAACGGGGCGGATTTAAAAACAGGCTGGAACGCAGATACCGCTGCATCTTGTCGTTGATCTCACGACGCCTGCTCTCTTTCAGCTCCGCATTGGACAGCAGTTCCATAGACAGCATGCTGACATTGGCACGAAGCGCCTGGATGATGTTGGCCATGTTGCGCATGATATTCAGCGTCTCC
>JAIKWO010000171.1 GCA_024684675.1 Lachnospiraceae bacterium | reverse complement strand
ACGTGCTTCTGCTTCGTACTCTTCAATATGAACGGAAGTGTAAACATCTTCCTGTACAAGTCTCTCGCTCAGGAGAACGGCATCCTCGTAGTTGTAGCCTTCCCAGGTCATGAAACCGATCAGCGGGTTCTTACCAAGGGCCAGCTGTCCCTGCGATGTGGACGGACCGTCTGCAATAACCTGTCCTGCTTCAATGTGGTCACCCTTGAATACGATGGGCTTCTGGTTGTAGCAGTTGGACTGGTTGGAACGTGAGAATTTGGTCAGGTGGTACTCAACCTCTTCTCCGTCGTCATTCTTAACCGTAATGAGGTCGGAGCATACATATGTAACGGTACCGGGTGCCTTTGCAACTACGCAGACACCGGAGTCAACCGCTGCCTTCGGCTCCATACCTGTGTTAACAACAGGAGCTTCCGTAAAGAGAAGCGGAACGGCCTGACGCTGCATGTTGGAACCCATCAGCGCACGGTTCGCATCGTCATTCTCAAGGAACGGGATCAGCGCCGTTGCAACGGAGAATACCATCTTCGGAGATACGTCCATGTAGTCGAACATGGTTTTCGGGTATTCCTGCGTCTCTTCGCGATAACGACCGGATACGGAATTCTTGACAAAATGTCCGTCCGCATCAAGCTGCTCGTTCGCCTGTGCTACGTGATAATTATCTTCTTCGTCTGCTGTCATGTAGACAACTTCGTCGGTTACGCGCGGATTCTCCGGATCGGACTTGTCGATCTTACGATAAGGAGCCTCAACGAAACCGTATTCATTGATCCTTGCATAGGAAGCAAGGGAGTTGATCAGACCGATGTTAGGACCTTCAGGGGTCTCGATCGGGCACATTCTGCCGTAGTGAGAGTAGTGTACGTCTCGAACCTCGAATCCGGCACGATCTCTGGAAAGACCGCCGGGACCGAGTGCGGAAAGACGTCTCTTATGTGTCAGCTCACCGAGCGGGTTGTTCTGATCCATGAACTGGGACAGCTGGGAAGATCCGAAGAACTCCTTAACAGCAGCCTGTACCGGCTTGATGTTGATCAGAACCTGCGGAGATACTTCTTCCGCATCGTGTGTCGTCATACGCTCACGAACGACTCTCTCTAATCTGGAAAGACCGATACGGTACTGGTTCTGAAGAAGCTCACCAACCGCACGGATACGTCTGTTGCCAAGGTGGTCGATATCATCATCGTTACCGAGGCCGTATTCCAGATGGATATTGTAGTTAATGGAAGCAATGATATCTTCCTTTGTAATGTGCTTCGGGATCAGCTCATGAACGCTTCTTGCGACCGCATCTGCAAGTGCGGCCTCATCATCGCCGTACTTTTCGAGGAGCTGTGCCAGAACAGGATAGTAAACAAGTTCTTTGATACCAAGTTCCTTGGGATCGCAGTTTACGAAATGACGAATGTCTACCATCATGTTAGAGAGTACCTTAACGTT
This sequence comes from Lachnospiraceae bacterium, assembly GCA_024684675.1. Taxonomy (GTDB): domain Bacteria; phylum Bacillota; class Clostridia; order Lachnospirales; family Lachnospiraceae; genus VSOB01. The sequence continues at coordinate 1,063 of JAIKWO010000171.1, read as the reverse complement.
ACGCTCTTCTGTCTGGATATATACATAAGGAACCGCAGCGTTTTGGATCTCATCTGCCAGTTCTGCCGTAACCTTTGTGCCCGCAGCGGCAATCACTTCGCCGGTCATCGGATCCACAACATCCTCTGCGAGGATCTGATGACGAATTCTGTTGCGGAACATTAATTTCTTATTGAATTTATAACGTCCAACTTTTGCAAGATCGTATCTTCTGGGGTCGAAGAACATCGCGTTGATCAGACTCTCTGCGCTTTCTACGGAAAGAGGCTCACCGGGACGGATCTTTTTGTACAGCTCTAAAAGACCTTCCTGATAGTTCTCAGCAACGTCCTTGGTAAAGCTTGCCTCGATCTTCGGCTCATCGCCGAAAAGCGCGCGGATCTCTTCATTGGTGCCGACACCAAGAGCACGGATCAGAACGGTGATCGGTACCTTTCTGGTTCTGTCGACACGTACATAAAAGATATCATTGGAGTCAGTCTCATACTCCAGCCATGCACCACGGTTCGGGATAACGGTACAGGAGAAGAGTCTCTTACCGATCTTATCGTGATCGATCGAATAATAGATGCCCGGGGATCTGACCAGCTGGCTGACGATGACACGTTCTGCGCCATTGATCACAAAGGTACCCGTCTCTGTCATAAGAGGAAGGTCGCCCATAAAGATCTCATGTTCGCTGATCTCTTCCTTTTCCCTATTGTACAGACGGACTTTTACTTTCAGAGGTGCAGCGTAAGTAGCGTCTCTCTCTTTACACTTCTCGATCGTGTTCTTGTTTGCAGGCATCTCATCCTTGCATAACTCGAAATCAACGAATTCGAGACTCAAATGACCACTGTAATCGGCGATTGGAGAGATGTCGTCAAAGACTTCTTTCAATCCCTCATCCAGGAACCACTGATAGGAGTCCTTCTGGACTTCGATCAGGTTGGGCATTTGCAGTACCTCTTTTTGTCGCGAATAACTCATACGTACGTTCTTACCGTTGCCGGCAGCCGCAGGACGTATTCTGTTCTTTTCCATTGACATTTCACCCCGTTCTTCTATGATCTTGCACTGT
>JAIKWO010000163.1 GCA_024684675.1 Lachnospiraceae bacterium | reverse complement strand
GCAAGGAAGTGAATATCATTGAATCGCACATGTTTCCCCTAACACTAATGCATGTGCCGAAGAGCCGTGAAGCTTTCATTGTCAGCATGGCTGACAAATATTGTTGCATTAAAGAGAAACTCCGCATCGCCTGATGCGGAGTTCTATTTTGCCTGTAAGAATGGTATGATGAATGTATGAATAAATTTTGCAAAGTCTTTTCAGTCTGTCTTGTGGTGTCGCTGTTTATTGCAGCATTGTGGCATGCGACCGGAGTTTTGGAAGCAAAGGATGAATGCGGCAAGAACAAGCAACTCGTGTCGGGCGATGACCAATACGATGTCTTCTTGCTTGGATCCAGCCATACCGGTAATCTTCAGCCGATCGAACTGTGGCAGCAAGGCGGGATCACATCCTACAATATTTATAATAGCGGCGCGGGCATGTCCCGCTATCTGGCGACACTGGAGCTGGCACTTGACTACAAGAAGCCGAAGCTGGTCGTCATAGATACGGATCAGTGGTGGGCAGAGTCGACGTTTGAAGAGGAGCCCGGTGACTATCACAGAACGTTTGATATCTTTCCACTCTCCCTTCACAAGATACAGGTCGTAAGAAAATATGTTCCGGATACCGGCGCGCAATTCGAGCTTTTGTTTGATCTCTTCCGGTATCACAGCCGGTATCACGAGCTGGAAGCGGTCGATTTTGCCGATACGGATGACAGCTGCCTGGGCGCGCACCTGCATTTTGCAAGTATTCCGCAGGATCCGCCCTCTTTTGAGGCCGAAGCGCCTGAGCCTGACCCGGAATTGGAAGAGGAGACGCAGACGCTCCGGCAGGTGATTGAGCTATGCCGTTCGAAAGATATCGATGTTATGCTGATGTGCCTGCCGTTTTGCGCTTCCGAAAGTGCTCTTTCAAAGCAGCAGTACATATACAACCTGGCAGAAGAGTATGATATTACGTTCTGTAATTTCTTTGACCGGGAGAATGTGCTGAATTGGAAGACAGATTTTAAAGACGGCGGTCATTTGAACTTATCCGGAGCAAGGAAACTGACGCCGATCCTGATCGATGAGATACGTAAAAACTACGGGATTGAAGATCACAGATCTGATCCTGCCGTAGCGGATCGATGGAATGCGAAAGTGGTGGCGTACTATTCGTTTATGGACTCGTTTGTCGGTACTTCCGAAGGGATGGATCTGAAGGAAATGCTGATCATGATGAGCCTTCCGCATTATTGCGGCGAAGTCTTTTTGAAAAATGCGGAGACGGGTTTCCTGAACAGGCGCGGAGCGATTGATCTGCTGCAGAACATCACGTATTGTGAACTGCCCGGTGCGAAGGAAGCGGCTTTAAAGGGAGAGAACTATCTGCTGGTGTATAATCGCCTGGCCGGTGTGGTACAGGAATATCACGGCAATGAATTGAAGGATATGCTGGATGATGACATGGAGGATGCTCTTGTGACGCTTCGCGATGCAGGAACAATGGAAGTGGCGGTTGAGTACCGTGAGAACCCGCAATAATGACAAAATAAAAGGATGAAGGTGATATGCCTTCATCCTTTTTGAATCTTATTCTTCTTTTGGCTTGCGAACCAATGTGACGACAGCCTCGTTTGCGCTGCCATCAAGTTCGTAGGAATCGAAGCAGGCATAAACATTTTTTTCGTCATAGTAGAACTTGTAGTCGTAAGCGCCTTCGATCGCACTCTCTGCAAGCGAGGCATCCACATCGCTTGAAATGTTTTCTTTGATCGCATCCTGGATATACTGCCAACCGCCGTCGACCATGCCAAACAGCGTCTGGCGACCGGCATGCTGCAGATTGGTATTGATCATCTCCCAGGAACCGATCATCAAGCCGTCCCCTGTTTCGGCAAAATGATATGCAATGCTGACATTTCCGTCTGCGTCATAGTACACGGAATAGGGTGTTACCTGCTCACCGCCGATCTTGTCCGCGCCCATTGTCTTGGCAAGCTCCTTGGCTTCGGTAAGGTGCGCTCTGAATTTCTGCTCCAGCGTATCGATCCTGCTGTTTAATGCGGCGATCTTTTGATCATCAGGATAAATGCTACCACACCGAGAATTCCAACGAATGCGAATACGGCCGGAATATTATTGCC
>JAIKWO010000157.1 GCA_024684675.1 Lachnospiraceae bacterium | reverse complement strand
GAATCTTTCGATGAGTGCCTTACATTTGTCAACAGTAGCGGCTCTTTCATCATCTTCGATCTTAGCACTGACAACAACGGCTAATTCATACTTGTTCATGCTATGTTACCTCCTTTTGGTCTCTGGCCCCCTATCGATGTAGGGAGCAAGGAATAAAATATATCACAGAGTGCTATGATAGCATAGAACCCCTGCATTTTCAAGTGTTTTTCGCCATTCTTTTTCCATTTTCTGTTTATTCACATCAACCTTACGTATTAGGCTTTCGGACACTTTTGACGCTCTTGTCCACCATCTTGCGTGCAAGCATGATCTGATGTCCACATCCTGTACATTTTAAGCGAAAATCCGCGCCGACGCGCAGAATCTCCCATTCCGATGCACCGCATGGATGTTGCTTTTTCATCGTGATCAGATCGCCTACTTCATAGTTTTCCGCCAATTGCCTCTCCTGCCTTCATTTAATCGATCTGAGAAAAGATCTCTCCGATACTGCCCTGAACCACCAGATCAGCCATGCCATCCTTCGGTGTCGCTGTCTTGTTCACAAGTACAAGCTTGTCACCGCGATAGTAATCAAGAAGACCGGCTGCTGGATAGACAGCGAGCGATGTACCACCAACGATCATCACATCCGCATCGGAGATGCAGGAGATCGCCTCGGAGATTGTATTATTATCAAGTCCCTCTTCATATAAGACAACATCCGGCTTCACTCTTCCACCGCAAGAACATGTCGGCACACCTTCACTGTCTTTAATGAAATGAATGTCGTAGAATTTGCCACACTTTTCGCAATAGTTACGAAGTGTACTTCCATGCAATTCCAAGACTTTCTTGCTGCCTGCTGCCTGGTGAAGTCCGTCGATATTTTGCGTCACAACCGCACGGAGCTTTCCTTCCTTCTCCCACTGCGCCAGCTTCATGTGTGCCTTATTTGGCTTTGCATCCATACAGATCAGCTTATCTCGGTAGAAGCGGAAGAACTCTTCCGGCTTACGCATATAAAAAGTGTGACTTAAAATGGTCTCAGGCGGATAGTCGTATTTCTGATTGTAAAGTCCATCCACACTTCTGAAATCCGGAATCCCACTTTCAGTGGATACGCCCGCTCCGCCAAAGAAAACCGCACGCTTTGCATCTTTCATGATCTGTTTCAGTTTTTCGATCGCTTCCATGTTAAGTCCCCTTTCTTTGTTATCATATCTGTTTAATAAACTATAACCGACTTCTCTCCGCTCTCGTCAATGCATAGCATGAACATTTGCAATACCCGCATCTGTCACGGCAAAACGGAAGATTCCCTTTTTACTGCGGTGATTTGCCAGAAAATAAGAGCCATCAAAACTTGTAATATAGTATGGTGTTCCGCTTGTCCCAAACGCACTGTATACATCTTCGTATATGCCCTGAGACAACGCCTGCAGCGACGGCGTTCGCACCATAGTTGCGGCACTTTGGTCAAGATTTGCATCCGTCGAGATCGATACATAAAGCATATTTCCGATCGGCAGGATCTGTGCCATTCCGCTCATGCTTGCTGGAACCGGGTATCTTCCGAGCACGCGAAACGTATTCTTATCAACCGTCATCGTATAGCCGTTATCACCGGCAGGAAACCAGATCTGGTCGCCAACGATCGTAAAAGAACGTACATAGATCCCCCACAGCTCATCCAGTTTATGGACTGCTTCTATATAAACGGTATTGGTCGTCGGTTCCCGTCTGATCACAAACATCTCGCCAGTCATGGAGCTCCACATATAGAACGCTCCGGTTGCTGCATCATAGCATGTGCAGTGCGGACGATAGCCCATGTTATTCAGTACTTGCGTATTTTGAAACCGTCCGTTCACCCATTCAAAAACAAGTGCACGATGATTCTCTGTATCATCTACCAGATATACCGTGCCGTCTCCCGCAATCGTATGCGGCTGCTTAGCCTGCGTGCACATAACTTTCCACTCCGCCAGCGGTGCATAGAGATTTTTCGAATAAATGATCCTGTCGTGGTAGCAGTCCACGATAAAGTATTTTTCCCCGATCTTCGTGATCTCGGTCGGGATCTTCAGTTCATTATACGGGTTCATCGGATTCTCATAAGCGTTCCTGTCAGCAGGAAGCCTGCTCGCCCAAACCTGCGCATTTACTTTTATCGGAAAAAAAAGTGCGGTCGCCATAACTACTGAAAACGCTCCCGCGACCCACACTGCTTTTTTGATTGGATTGCAATTGATCATGGTACTTCCTTTTGCATATATACTCTGACTCTATTTTACTCACATTTTTTCAAAAAGTCATCCGCATTTCTTTATTTATGCGGATGCACGTTTCTCTTGGTTCTGCTATAATTATTTCAAAATATCACACTTATGGAGGTAACTTATGGTAGCTGGTATTATCGGTGCTATTCTCTTTATTTTGGTTTTGGCGGCAACGATCGCGATTCACATCTTCGTGTTGCCGGAAAGCAAATACGATTCCCTTCCCCCTGCTCTGCAGCATATTCACAACTTTCTGAATATGAAAGTGCTCTGGGTCGATCTGATCATGCGTTTCTTGTACATTTTTGGCACAATCGCGATCATTCCGTACAGTATTTATATGATGTTTAAGGCATCTTTTATCAGCGGTCTTTTAACACTGATTTTCACGCCCGTCGTGCTGCGCATCACGTACGAACTCCTGATGATGACCGTTATGATCGCACGCAATGTCATTGAACTAAACAGGAAGACACCCTGGCCCAAGGGCATGAAGCCGCAAAGCGATCCGGCGCCCATTCCCACGAAAGCGCCTGCGCAGGCACCTGTAACTCCGCCGCCCGCGCCCGTTGCTCCTGCTCCTGCACCTGTTGCGCCTGCGCCTGTAGCACCTGCCCCTGTAGCACCTGCTCCCGCACCGAGCGAACCTGCTCCCGCGGCAACTAATTCGCAGTTCTGTACGAAATGCGGAGCAAAAGTTGAGCCGGATTCCATGTTCTGCACAGCCTGCGGTAACAAGCTCAAATAGTTTCCTTGTTAACACAATTAGAGGAATGTTTAAAAGGTTCGAAACCTCTCGGCTTCGAACCTTTTCTTTTACTTTCCTATATCATTTGTACTCCATGTAATACTATTTCCATCCGCTACGGCTACAACATTTCCTAGACGGTTCGTACAAAATGTCGCGACCTCCGCAAGACCAAGCTTTTGTAAAGTAGCATCAGAAGGAAAACCGAAATTGCTCTTTTTTGCACTGCTGATCACCGCATACTTCGGATGGATTTTCTCCAAAATCTCATCGCTTAGGGACGCTTCAAAACCATGGTGAGGGACTTTCAGCACATCTGATTTCAATTTGTATCCACTTGCAAGTAGATATTTCTCATATTCCGACTCCCCGTCCCCATACAGGAGAAAACTGTTCTCCCCATATGTAACGCGCAATCCAATAGATTGGTTATTAACGTCTGTCGTTTCATCGCCGGATGAAGGAATGGTTGTCACGCGGCCGGTCAGGATCTGTACTTTCGCATCGCCAAGTGGAAGCTCTTCACCACCTTCCGGCTTCATCGTTTTGAGCCCGATATGCTCTGCCCGTTCCATTGTGTTGGTAACGTAGCCCTCTGCATTTCCAAAGTCCGCAATCAACTGATCGATCTCAAATGACTGCATAACATCCATGGCTCGCCCGACATGATCCTCGTGTCCATGCGTCAGGACAAGATAATCAAGATGATCCACGCCAAGCTCTTCGAGATATTTCAGAAGGTCACGCGTTGACGCCGCAGCCGCAGAGCTTGCACTTCCCGTATCAACCAGCATCGTATGATCGCCTTGAATAAAAAGCGTGGCATCTCCCTGTCCAACATCAATAAAATGAACATACAGGCGATCAGGCGCACGATAGGCAAATGAATCCGACAAAACCTCGTCCTGCCTCTCGTCCGCGTCCGCAGCCTCCGGTTCGGTTTCTTCCACTATGTCAGGTTCATTCTGCTCAGATTCCGTCTCCTGTGAAACGCCGATGGCTTGATCTTCTTTTGATCCATCGGACGGCACATCTTTAGACGATTTCGTTACCAATAAGATGACGATCAGTATCGTAAAAAAAAGTGCACACAGCGCGAGCAGACCGATCACAAAGTAATGAGCAGAGGCCGCTGAGCGGCCTCTTTTGTTATGTTTCATTCAGCATTCCTTATCACTGTTAATCGTACGGAAAATATCCTTCCTTCGCATGCTCCATCTCATACTCGGCGATCACACGAATATTATGGCGCTCCGTCTTGGTAAGACCATTGCTTTTATCGGTCGAATACTCTCCGAAATCGTTGTAAGACATAAACTTATAATAATCAATTCCATTCTCTGTGTTTAATGTCTTATTGATCATTGAATCCCAATGCATCAGATTATGACGCGCATAGATTTCTAATCTGGCATATCTTAACGCTGAGGATGAAAGGTTCAACCTGTCAATATCGTCTTCAGAGTATTCTCTCGTACTGGAATCCTCAAGAACCGGTAGTTTCAAAAGCTTGCCGGGTGCAAAATATTTACCTGCATCTGCCAGCTTTTTCTGATCCATGTATGCTTCCGCTTCCCGGAGGAGAAATTCCGCATAATCGCAATCCTCTGCCTCATCAATTATCTTTTTGACAGCATCCTCCGAATCCATCGTCCCATCGTTCATCCCTTCAACAATCTCCTGATGGACAAGCCATGCCTTTGCATATGCATAGCGCAAACGGATCGGATCATCCGGGTCATCGGAAGGAAATGCTTCCAAAGCACCTCGCATGAATTCCTCATTGTAACGAACATTCCAATTGTATTCGTCAATGAATCCATTGAATTTCTCAATGTAAAGCGCTTTGTACTTATCTTCGATATTGTTTCGAAGTGTCTCTATATTCCCTGTATCAACAGAGAATCCGGCACTCTGCAGATCCTGTCCGTAAGAAAGCGTCTCATCGATCGTGTTTTGGATCTCAGCATAAACATCTGCTGCGATATCAAGCGTCATCAGAAGGTCAACCTGCTTCTGCGTTCCCTTTACATAGTATGTGTAGGCCTTCTTCATGCCTTCTCCGCCCGCATCGGGTCCTGCCTGCTTATAAAGATCCATTGCTTCGAGCAGTTTTGCCGTCGCATCCGCACGAAGGTCATCATTCAGTACTTTTTCGCAATTCTCTTCTACGAGCTTATCGGCTTTTGCAAGAGATCCCGTCGCATCAGCGGCTTTTTCGGACTTTTCACCCTTTTCATCGGCATTCTCTTCATCTTTCTTTCCGAAGAATCCCGTCACGTCCGATAACGAGGAATCATTGTCAGAATCACCGCTTTCGACGTTTTCTTCCGTCTCCGACGAAGAGAAAAACGGAATATGAATAATATCCTTTTTGACCAGTATGAAAACAGTAACACCTGCCAAAAGAATCACGCCGACCACCAGCCCGATGATCAGTGCGATCGGGAAGCCTCCTGAAGACGGTTTCTCCATCATCACGGTCTGCGGCCGCACCTGCGGTGTTGGCTGCGGCGTCGGCTGAGGCCTTACCTGCGGTGTCGGCTTTACCTCGGCAGACTGCACCGGTTGTTTATTGATAACCGGCTCTGTCTTTGTATTTGTCTCCGACGAAGCAGCTCCGTCCAACTTGTAGCCGCACACACGGCAGAATTTCGCCGTGCTGTTCGGATCAAGTTCCGCTCCGCATCCGGGGCATTTCTTTGTCGTACTTACCACCGGCGTTGCAGGCGCACTTGCTGCCGGCTGCTCTACGGATTGTACAGCCGCACCGCACCCCCGACAGAATTTTGCGCCAGGTGTCAATTCCGTTCCGCATTGGCGGCAAAAGCGTTGTCCTTCCATACTCTCTTCCTCCGAGAATCTACTTCTTACTCGATCAATTTATAATCTGTTTTGTTTCTTTGCGCAGATCAGAATTTGACCTGCTTCGGTGCTTCCGTGAACGAACTGAATGTCGCCGTAGCATCCTGAATATACAATACTTCCGTATTGTCATCATCTTCCGAATACATACCGCGAAGCTGCGGGTATGCATCGAGCATGTGCTTCTTCGCTTCTTTTCTGTCATCTCTTACAAGCTTACCGGCAACGCGAAGCCACTTGCCATCCTTAAAGCAGCAGATCTCAACTTTTCCGTTTGCCTGAATCTGTTTGGAAACATCTTTGGACTTTCCTGTTTGAATATAAAGCTTATCCTCAAACAGATCGATCGTTCCGAAAGGACGCACGCGCGGCTGATCGCCGTCAACCGTTGCCAAATAATATGTACCACAATCTTTCATGAACTGATATACTTCCTGCATCTTTGAATCCTCCTTTGAAAAAATGTTTATTTCAGTATCTCTATTACTTTCTCATACAGCGCATCAGCAAGAATCTTGTGCCCTTCCGGATCAAGATGAAGACTGTCGACGTCACATCCTCTGACAATCGCAGACGCATCAAGAAACGCACAGCCAAACTGATCGGCAACCGCCTTATAATACGAAGCCAGTTCACGTGATACCTGCAAGACCTCGGGAACTCGAACAAATGGTGCAAATCCGCTGTTTGCGATATCGTCGCCAAGAAGCGGAGGCGCTACAATCAAAATCTTCAACGCAGGACAGTGAAGATGATAATCCAAATGTGCCTTGACCTTCAGCAGCATATTCTGCAAACTGCCGGCGATGTCTCCCGCAGGCAGCCCGAATTTGGCCTTCAGATCATTACTGCCAAGCATAATGATCAAAAGATCAAACGGCATATGCGATTCAATCATAGGAATCACATAGTCAATCCCTGCTTTTGTGCCCCATTCCCACGGATCGGCATTCACAATTGATCGACCGTTCTGCCCCTCTTCGATAACCTTATATCCGGCGCCGAGCTTGGACTGCAAAAGTCCCGTCCAGCGTACATCCTCCGAAAAGCGGCTTCCGTCAATGGCATTGTAGCCCCAGGTATTCGAATCACCAAAACATACGATTCTTTTCATTAAAAAGATTCCTCGAATTTAATCAACAACGCATTAAAAAACATACCTTGTTCATATATGTATTCCGTTAAAATACATTTTATCAAATCAACTGACCTATGCATACAAAAAATATGATCATTTGCATATCGTTTTGCTATCCAATACCGATCAGGCTGATCACGCGCCCTTTTTGGTGATTAAAGGAAAAAACAGCCTCCGATAATGATCTGTATACCCGGTCATCCCCTGCATTATGAACAGAATATATTCCGTCTGCAGAGCACGTTACTGTAACAGTATGGATCATTTGCATAATATCATCCCTATCATTGTATGCAGTCATGATAAAAGTCCGGCAAGTTCTCTCAAGATCCTGCACCGCCTCCGCTGTAATCCGGCGACCAGTCAATTTGCGCACAGTATAGCCATTCTCACATAGGAAACGATCGATCCATTGCAGATCGGTCCCCCATGCGCCTTTGCGTACAAGACCATTTTGCTCAAATTCCGCCAGCAGCTCCGGAAATGAAATATCAGGCTTATGATCCGTCAGATCGATCAGGGCATTATACGCCGCGATCACTTCACACGCGTTATATGAAGCCCTGAACCGCTTCCCATAGTAAAGATCATCCATATCCTTCTGGTGTTCAATATATAGGTCTTCAGCATGAGCCGATGAATACCTCTGCCAACCAAACATGTTCACCTTAAGGTGCTCCTTGATCAGCGAAGCCGATAATCCACTTTTCAAGGCACAAACATGCATAACCCAAAGAACGAACCGGTCACTGACATTCTTCGGGATAAAGGAAACGAAATATTTCTTTATACATAACAGAACTTTTTCCATCCGGCACCCTATCTAAGTAACATCGTGCAGGTTTTCTTCTGCTTCATTCTAACACACAAATTTTCTATACTGCCATATAACAGAAACCCCAATCGAAATCGATTGGGGTTTCAGAGGCACGAGCCGGATTTGAACCGGCGATAGAGGTGTTGCAGACCTTTGCCTTACCACTTGGCCATCGCGCCATATATTCAAGTGACTCCGACGGGAATCGAACCCGTGTTACCGCCGTGAAAGGGCGATGTCTTAACCGCTTGACCACGGAGCCGTTAACCTCCCCGAGCAGGGCTCGAACCTGCAACAACTCGGTTAACAGCCGAGTGCTCTACCATTGAGC
>JAIKWO010000087.1 GCA_024684675.1 Lachnospiraceae bacterium | reverse complement strand
CTCTTCTTCGCGGTTGTAGCCGTGAGAGCTTCCTTCCATCTCGAACCGGTAATCGGTATCTGTGTAGTCCATCGTCTCCATAATGTCGACTTCCGTCTGGTCGTCGCGCAGCACGCGTACGTCCAGGCCGAGGGACTGCAGCTCTTTGAGCATAACCTTGAAGGACTCAGGAATGCCGGGTTCAGGGATATTATCGCCTTTGATGATCGCCTCATATGTCTTGACACGACCGACAACATCATCCGACTTAACAGTCAGAATCTCCTGCAGTGTATAGGATGCACCGTAAGCTTCCAGCGCCCAAACTTCCATCTCACCGAAACGCTGGCCGCCGAACTGTGCTTTACCGCCCAGAGGCTGCTGCGTTACAAGGGAGTACGGGCCCGTGGAACGTGCATGGATCTTATCATCAACCAGATGGTGCAGTTTCAGGTAGTGCATGTGGCCGATGGTTACCGGGCTGTCAAAGTACTCGCCGGTACGACCGTCACGCAGTCTGACTTTACCGTCTCTGGAGATCGGAACGCCCTTCCAAAGCTTTCTGTGGTCTCTGTTCTCGGACAGATACTGCATAACTTCCGGAAGAAGCTCCGCTTTATGCTTCTTTTCGAACTCTTCCCATTCCAGGTTCACGTAGTCGTTCGCCAGGTCAAGGGTGTCCATGATATCATTCTCGTTCGCACCGTCGAAGACAGGTGTCTCAACGTTGAAACCGAGTGCCTTTGCAGCCAGGGAAAGGTGAATCTCCAATACCTGACCGATATTCATACGGGAAGGTACGCCCAGCGGGTTCAGAACGATGTCCAGCGGACGGCCGTTCGGAAGGTAAGGCATATCTTCTACAGGGAGTACGCGGGAAACGACACCCTTGTTACCGTGGCGGCCCGCCATCTTGTCGCCGACGGAGATCTTTCTCTTCTGTGCGATGTAGATGCGAACTGCCTGATTAACACCGGGCGGAAGCTCGTCGCCGTTTTCTCTTGTGAATACCTTGGCATCCACAACGATACCGTACTCACCGTGCGGTACCTTTAAGGAAGTATCTCTGACTTCACGTGCCTTCTCACCGAAGATCGCGCGAAGGAGTCTCTCTTCTGCAGTCAGCTCGGTCTCGCCCTTCGGTGTTACCTTGCCGACAAGGATATCACCGGCACGAACTTCGGCACCGATCCTGATGATACCGCGCTCGTCCAGATCCTTTAATGCTTCGTCGCCGACACCGGGAACATCGCAGGTGATCTCTTCCGCACCCAGCTTGGTGTCACGCGCTTCTGCTTCATATTCTTCAATATGAACGGAAGTGTAAACATCTTCCTGTACAAGTCTCTCGCTCAGAAGAACGGCATCCTCGTAGTTGTAGCCTTCCCAGGTCATGAAACCGATCAGCGGGTTCTTACCGAGTGCCAGCTGTCCCTGAGATGTGGAGGGGCCGTCTGCGATCACCTGTCCTGCTTCTACATGATCGCCCTTGAATACGATGGGCTTCTGGTTGTAGCAGTTGGACTGGTTGGAACGTGAGAATTTGGTCAGGTGGTACTCAACTTCTTCTCCGTCATCATTCTTGATCGTGATGAGATCGGAGCATACGTAAGTAACGGTACCCGCTGCCTTTGCAACCACGCAGACACCGGAGTCAACCGCTGCCTTCGGCTCCATACCTGTGTTAACGACAGGTGCTTCCGTAAAGAGAAGCGGAACGGCCTGACGCTGCATGTTGGAACCCATCAGCGCACGGTTCGCATCATCGTTCTCAAGGAACGGGATCAGCGCCGTCGCAACGGAGAATACCATCTTCGGAGATACGTCCATGTAATCGAACATGGTCTTCGGGTATTCCTGTGTCTCTTCGCGATAACGGCCGGATACGGAATTCTTGACAAAATGTCCGTCCGCATCAAGCTGCTCATTCGCCTGTGCTACGTGATAATTATCTTCTTCGTCTGCTGTCATGTAGACAACTTCGTCGGTTACGCGAGGGTTCTCCGGATCGGACTTGTCGATCTTACGATAAGGAGCCTCAACGAAACCGTATTCATTGATCCTTGCATAGGAAGCAAGGGAGTTGATCAGACCGATGTTCGGACCTTCAGGGGTCTCGATCGGGCACATTCTGCCGTAGTGAGAATAGTGTACGTCTCGAACCTCGAATCCGGCACGGTCTCTGGAAAGACCACCGGGACCAAGTGCGGAAAGACGTCTCTTGTGTGTCAGCTCACCAAGCGGGTTGTTCTGATCCATGAACTGGGACAGCTGGGAAGATCCGAAGAATTCCTTCACGGCAGCCTGTACCGGCTTGATATTGATCAGAACCTGCGGAGATACTTCTTCCGCATCGTGTGTCGTCATACGCTCGCGAACGACTCTCTCCAGTCTGGAAAGACCGATCCTGTACTGGTTCTGCAGTAATTCGCCGACCGCACGGATACGTCTGTTGCCAAGGTGGTCGATATCGTCATCGTTACCGAGGCCGTATTCCAGATGGATATTGTAGTTAATGGAAGCGATGATATCTTCCTTTGTAATGTGCTTCGGGATCAGTTCGTGAACGCTTCTCTTGATGGCGTCCGCAAGTGCGGCTTCATCATCGCCGTACTCTTCAATGATCTGCGCCAGAACAGGATAGTAAACAAGCTCTTTGATGCCCAGCTCTTTGGGATCGCAGTTTACGAAATGGCGAATGTCTACCATCATGTTAGAGAGTACCTTAACGTTACGCTCTTCTGTCTGGATATATACATAAGAAACTGCAGCGTTCTGGATCTCATCCGCCAGCTCTGCCGTAACCTTTGTGCCCGCAGCGGCGATCACTTCGCCGGTCGTCGGATCCACAGCATCCTCTGCGAGGATCTGGTGACGGATCCTGTTGCGGAACATTAACTTTTTATTGAATTTATAACGTCCAACTTTTGCAAGATCGTATCTTCTGGGGTCGAAGAACATCGCATTGATCAGACTCTCTGCGCTTTCTACGGAAAGAGGCTCACCGGGACGGATCTTTTTGTACAGCTCTAAGAGACCTTCCTGATAGTTCTCAGCAACGTCCTTGGTAAAGCTTGCCTCGATCTTCGGCTCGTCACCGAAAAGCGCGCGGATCTCTTCATTGGTGCCGACACCGAGAGCACGGATCAGAACGGTGATCGGTACCTTTCTGGTTCTGTCAACACGTACATAGAAAATATCATTGGAGTCTGTCTCATACTCCAGCCATGCACCACGGTTCGGGATGACGGTGCAGGAGAAGAGTCTCTTACCGATCTTATCGTGATCGATCGCATAGTAGATGCCCGGGGATCTGACCAACTGGCTGACGATGACACGTTCTGCGCCATTGATCACAAAGGTACCCGTCTCTGTCATAAGAGGAAGGTCGCCCATAAAGATCTCATGCTCGCTGATCTCTTCCTTTTCCTTATTGTACAGACGGACTTTTACTTTCAGAGGTGCTGCGTAAGTAGCGTCTCTCTCTTTACACTTCTCGATCGTGTTCTTGTTGACAGGCATTTCATCCTTGCACAACTCGAAATCAACGAATTCGAGACTCAAATGTCCGCTGTAATCGGCGATCGGAGAGATGTCGTCAAAGACTTCCTTCAATCCCTCATCCAGAAACCACTGATAGGAGTCCTTCTGGACCTCGATCAGGTTGGGCATTTGTAAAACCTCTTTTTGTCGCGAATAACTCATACGTACGTTCTTACCGTTGCCGGCAGCCGCAGGACGTATTCTGTTCTTTTCCATTGACATTTCACCCCGTTCTTCTATGATCTTGCACTGTTTATAAGGTTCAAACGATATTGCTGATAAGCATACCACACCACAATAGTGCACTATCCATTGTATAACAAACGATTTTTTGCGTCAAGGATTATTTTC
>JAIKWO010000082.1 GCA_024684675.1 Lachnospiraceae bacterium | reverse complement strand
TGCTTGCCATCGATTACGTACTGTACAGAAGCCTTCTCAGCATCCTGACCTGTTACAACATAGCTTGTAACGTCCTTGTCTGTTGCGAATACGTCTGCGATCGAACGAGCTGTACCATCGTTAGGAGCAAGTACAACAACGCCACCCTTAAGGGATGCATCGTTTGCTGTAAGGTGTGCTTCTGCTTTGGACTTAGCTACGTTGAAATCCCAGTCTGTTGTAACCTGACCGATGATCTTAGCTACTTCGTCACGTGTAAGTTCAGCTTTGTCTTTCAGAGCTTCTGCTTCGGAAGAGTTAGCGATCTTGAATGTGCCGTCAGCAACCTTCGGCTGAAGAACGCTCCAAGCGCCCTGGAAGAAGATGAATGCGTTGTTATCTGTTGCAGCGCCTGCGTACAGATAAAGCGGAACATCTTTCTTGCCTGCCGGTGCATTGTCGATCAGGTACTGGCCCTGTGCTGCACCTACTGCGAAGCTGTCGAATGTTACATAGTAATCAACTGCGTCTGTGCCGGTGATCAGTCTGTCGTATGCAACTACGGTAACGCCTTCAGCTTTTGCTGCTTCAACAGCTGCTGCAGCTGCTGCACCGTCCTGTGCACAGATGATCAGAACTTTGATGCCCTGAGAAACAAGTGTCTCTACATTGGTCTTCTCTGTAGCGGAGCTACCCTGGCTGAAAAGAACCTGGTTTGTGAAACCTGCATCGCCCAAAATGGATTCGAACTGTGCCTGGTCCTGTAACCAACGAGGCTCATCCTTCGTAGGAAGAACGATACCAACCTGAAGTTCACCGTCTGCTGCTGCCGGAGCTGCTTCAGCGGGAGCTGCTGCTTCCTGCTTAGGAGCTTCTGCTGCAGGTGCTGCTTCCTGAGTAGCTGCAGCGCCACAGCCTGCAAGCATGGAAGCTACGGTTGCCAATGCAATGATTGTGCTGAGTAACTTTCTTTTCATGATTATCCTCCCATGTATAAGATTTGTTTGTTACTAATGGGAATATAACAAAGAAAAAGCCGCAATTGCTTGCGACTTTCTGTACTTTTTTATTCTCTTTTGAAAAAATTGTGAAGGCGTTAGCACTTTTTTGTGAGATTATTTTGCAATGACAATTTTGTCCTAAAGATGCGGACGCTCCAGGTATATATCTTCCCTTCTGTGAAAGCCTGAGTCGATCACGGTCGCATCAATATTTTCCGCTGTTACGGCTAGCGGATCCAGATACAGATACGGTACTGCATAGTGCCCGTTGATCAGCATCAGAAAGTCTTCCGCACCTTCGCCTTTCGCCATTTTGACCGCAATCTCCGCCGCGCGCTTGGCAAGAAGCTCCACAGGCTTATAGACCGTCATCAGCTGCGTCCCTTCAACGATCCGCTGGCATGCTTCCAGCTCGGCGTCCTGCCCGACGACGCGAATCTTGCCGGTCAGTCTCTGCTCGGATAAAATGCGCGTCACCTCACCGGCAAGATTGTCGTTGCCGCACATGATACCGTCCGCCTGCTTCACAAGATCCATATGCTCGTTGAGATAGGGCTCGACAAGAGCCGCATTCCAATCCGCGATGTATGTGGTATCCAGGATCGAGATACCGCTCCGCTTCATCTCAAAAACAAAGCCGTCCCGCACAAGCGAGACATTTCCGTCCGTTTCGGGTCCGCAGATCATGAGCACCTTGTCGCCTTTATGAAGCGCCTTGCTCATTGCTTTGCCCATCAGCTCGCCGACTCTTACGTTATCAAATGAGATGTACAGATCCGTCGGCGTATCCGAGATCAATCTGTCATAACTGATCAGGGGAATCCCGGCATCCTTTGCTTCCGCGACGACATCTTTTAGCGGCGTCGGATCAATGGGAACGACCACGATCACATCTACGCCCTGCTCGATAAAACGTCTGATCTGGTTCACTTGCTCCGCCGCATCTCCGTTTGCATTCTGTACATTGACATCCGCACCGAGATCCGACGCCGTTGATACGAATACATCTCTGTCACGCTGCCAGCGCTCTACGACAAAGCTGTCAAAACTCATTCCGATCCGGATCCTGCCCGGCTCTTTTGCCTCTTCTTTTTGCTCCGGCTCCTTACCGCATCCTAAAAGAAGCGTACTGATAAGCAGAATGCCTGCTAAGATCGCGCAGGCCTTCCGTACTGCATTCATCTATCTGTTCTCCTTGTACTCCGTGGGCGTCACACCCACATTTTTCTTAAATGACCGGCTGAAATAATTGGAATCCGCATAGCCGACCGCATTGCAGATCTCTTTCATGGAAAGGTTCGTGGTACGCAGCAGTTCTTTTGCTTTTTCCATACGGATTCCCGTCACGTATTCCACAAACCCGACGCCCGTCTCCTCTTTGAAAAGCTTACTGAAATAGTACGGGCTGATATTGACCACGCGGCTGACCTCATCAAGCGAAATGTCCTTGTGGTAGTGCGTCCGGATATATTCCTTCGCGCCGTCCACCGCGCTGACCGAGGTCTGTGCTTTCTGCTCGGAAACATATTTTGCCGCATTCCGGATCTTCTCGATGAACCAAAGGCGGAGCTCCTCATAGTTGACCGTTCCGACGATCGTCTCCAGATAATCCGAACGGCTGTTGAAACGGTACGTCATGTTACCGTTCCGAAATGCGATCTGCTCGGCGCGAAGCACAAAATCGAGTACTTTGATCTTGATATCCATATCTTCGCCGCGGTGCTTATCAAGCATCCAGTCAAAAAAGTGCGTTGCCTGGGCTGCCGCCTCTGACACATCGCCCGCCGTCACGCAGGCGAGCATCCGGTTCTCCGTCTCAATCGGGTAGTCATCCTCGTACTGGCAACCGACCGGTGCATCCATAAAATGCGACACACTGCCCGAAGCGTTACGCAGCGCGCGGATCGCTTCCGAATAAGAAGCGCCCGCTTCCGAAAACGGTCTTGCAGACCCGATACCGACCAGAAACTTCGCATCAAGTCGCTCTTTTAGCTTGCGCACCATCTTGCGTGCGCTCTCGATCATCTCGACGCGTTTCTCATACTCTTCACCGATGCTCTCTTCCGATACCGGCACATAAATCGCCAGCATATTCGCCATCATGGGGCCGATGACACCATGGAAAAATTCCTGCACGATCTCCCGCATCTCATGATAGCAGGACTGTACGCGGACGGATGTGCCTACAACGTTGGTCAGCTCACCCGTGCCCGATTCCTCGCCGTAGCGGATCACAAGCATGTAGCCGTAATTCTCTTCGATCCCGAGAAGATGCTTGTAATTGTCGATTTGATCCGCAAAGTTCTCCTGAAACATAACGGAGTAGATAAAGCCGTTCTCGATCATCGGAACGACCGTCTCAAGCTTTTCGCGTATCAGAAGGTCGTTGCTTCTCTTATCGCGGATCTTGTCCACTTCCGCCATTGCTCTGGACAGAACACTCACGATCGTATTTTTCTCGATCGGTTTGTTGATGTATTCCAAAACGCCGATCTCCATTGCCTTCTTCGCATACTCAAACCGGTCGTACGCACTTAAGACAATAAACAGCGTCCCCGGCGAGAAGCGCTTGATCTCCTGCATCGCCTGGATCCCGTTGATGCCCGGCATCTGAATATCCATGATCGCAATATCGGGACGGATCCGCTCGGCAAGCTCAATGACGCTCCTGCCTGTTTTGGCATATTCAATACTGCACTTTTCTCCGAAATTCTTCTCAATGATGAAGGTCAGTGCATCGATCACGATCCCCTCATCGTCCGCCAACATGATCTTGTACATAATCTATGCCCCCATCGAAGGCAGATACAGCACCACTTCGGTGCCGCAGTCTTTTCCTTCGGAAATGATATCCACCACGTCTTCTTTGCCAAGAAACAGCTGCAGCCTTCGAACGACATTCGTAAAGGCCACACCGTTACTGTTCTTCTCTCCCGCGCGATCGGGCTTCTTGCCGTCAAGAAGCTGAGCGATCATCTTCTCATCCATTCCGATGCCGTTGTCTGCTATGCTGATGCAGACCGCATCGACTTCCCGGTAGATCCGAAGCAGGATCCTGCCCTCACGTTCGATGCCGCGGATCCCGTGGTTGACGCTGTTCTCCACAATCGGCTGAAGCGTCATTGCCGGGATCTGCGTATCCAGAAGCGATTCGTCGATCTGCTTTTCGAAATGGATCTCGCCGCCGAAGCGCACGTTCAATATATAAATGTAATGATCGACAAGTTCGATCTCATCGCGAAGCGTAACGCTCTCGAAATCCTTTTTGACATTATATCTGAAAAAATCAGCAACATGCTGGATGTATTCGTATGTCCGGTCGGCATCCTCCATCATCGCAAGCTGCGCACCCGCATTCAGCGTATTGAACAGGAAGTGCGGATTGATCTGCGCCTGCAGGTACTTAAGCTGCGCATCCTTTAAGTGCGTCTCCATGAGAAGCTCTTTTTCCTGCATCTTGCGCTCTGCTTCCATACTCTGACGGAGCCGCTCGATATGAAGTCTGATGGATTCCATCATCTGATTGAACGCAACCGACACGCGGGCGATCTCATCATGCGTCGTCACCGGCACGGGCTCTACTTCAAGGTCACCGCCGGCGATCCGATCCGCCGTGTCCGCAAGATCCTTTAAGGGGCTCGTGATCTGCCTTGTCAAAAGCGTGATCAAAAACACGTTCAGCAGACCTGTAAGGCACAGAATGCCGATATCCAGCATCTCAACACGCTGACAGGTTACAACAAGGGATGCGTAGCTGGTGCTGTTCTCTCTGAAACGTTCATTGTTCAGGGAATAAATGATGTTCAGGATATAGCCGTGCAGGCGCGTTGCCTGCTCGTAGGCATTCTTGTAGCCTTCCACATTACGGGCGCGTCTGTAGGAGATCGCGCGATCCGTACCTTCTAAATAGGAAACGGACATGTTGCGGATATTTTTCTCCGATAACAGGTTCGCATCGTCGACGATCCGGTCGTTCAACGACTCGATCATGCTCCGGTACTTATCGGCGTCGCGATAGTAGTCCTCCAGTGCCGAGGGGCTCTTGGAATTCAAATACTCCGTCAGGTCGATCTGGATGCGGCCGAGTGTATTCTGCATCTCATTCAGGGATGCGTTACTTGCATATACGCGCTCGAATCCCGCAAGGATCCTGTTGATATTGCCGTAGACATAGAGGTTCACGGCAATGATCGCGACCGTCGTCAAGAGGAACGCGAGCAGGAGCTTGGTCTGTATTCTGTTCAGTGATCGCATACACACTTCCCTGATGTTCATTATCGCTCCATGTATTCCCGAAGATTCCCTTTGCTAACCGCTTCCGCCTCCTGCGTATACATATCGCTGATAAAAGCGGTCTGATCATATTCGTTCAGCGCATCCACCGCGGTGCGCCCCATTTTTTCAAAATCCACTGTAACCGTGGCCTGCATATTCCCCTTTGCGATCGCTTCCAGCGTCGACTGCTCCGTATAGAAGCCAAGAAGGGATATGCGATCCAAAAGATTGTATTCAACGGCTGTCCGGTACATGCAGTCGGTCGTTACCGGATCCATACAGATGATGATATCCGGAAGGTTATCGATAGCAAGGAGTGTACGCTTGATGTCCTCCTCTGCACTGAAGGTGCTGTCCGTATTGACCTTGACCGTCTCCAAATCGATCCGCAGATGGTTGCCTTCGTTGGAAAGCGTGCTGCGGATTCCGTTGCAGACGATGTTCTGCTCGCTGTCGTCCCCGTTCCCGTCAAGGAACAAAAGCGCCGAGCGCGTTTGCTTATTGGCAAAACGAATGATCTGCCGCGCATACTCTCTGCCGTAGCTGTAGGAAGCAACGCCGACATAGCTCTGCCGTGCACTTCCGTAGCAGTCACGATATACGGTCACGGTCGGGATCCCCGCACGGCGCGCCTTCTCGATCGCGACAGCCAGGTGCTCGCCCGCTCCGCCCTCTAAAATGATGCCGTCGACTTTGGCTGCGATCGCCATTTCCAAAAGATTCTCTTCCGTAAGATCCTGCTCTCTGTCCTCTCCGAACCACTCCACGATGCTGTCCGAGTCGCTCCCTTCCTTCTTTGCGCCTTCATAAATGTTGCGGAAGATCGCATCGGACGGATCCTTTGCGATAAAAGCATAATGGCGCGCAAAGGGCGCCGCGTCCCCGCCGGATCCTTCCGCAAGACGGTTCATCTGGCGATTTGTGATGACGAGTGCAACGACGGTCATAAAAATCAAAACAGCCAGGGCGATCATTGTAACAACGACCCATCCGCCCCGGCGCGTCTTATGCATGTTGTTTTGCTCTTTGTTTGTACTAGCGTTTTGTTTCATCTGCCATCCGATCCAGCATTCTTTCGATCAAAAGTGTCTTAACGGTTACATCATACGAAAGTTTGGAGATCAATGCAAACCGGCGCAGGAAATCACTGTCCTCCGAATCGACATCGTCAAATGCATGCTCCGTCTCCTCATACTTTGCGATGATGCCCGCTTTCAACGCTTCCATATCATCCCGGCACATGTTCGCTACGCGGTCGTAGATCTCGGCGATGCCGAATTCGCCCGTCTTTCCGAAATACTTATCCCGGATCGGTCCGAACAGCGTATTGATGTCGGTGATGGACAACACGTTCTTATAATAATAGATAAAAATCAAAAAGAGCATGTGCTCCTTCGAATATTTCTTCTTTAAAGGCGGCGGCAGGATCTTATTCTTTGCATAGTTGTTGATCATGGTCTTGGTCATGATCTTGTCGTTGATCGGATCGCGTGCCGTCCCTTTCAGATGATCCTCCATAAACGTGGTGACCTGATCCATATATAGATCGATCCCCGGAATATCCGATGATTTCAGATGCTCCAGCTTATCAAACTCGTTCAAAAGTTCTGTCAGCATCTCCATTGTCGTTTTGCTCATTATGCGCCTCCCACACTTTGTAAGGAAGCCGATCCGATCGGCGTTGCCTTAAGTATATCGGTTTTAAAAAAGGCTTGCAAGGCTTTACCTTTTTGCAAGGCGCAGCCTTTCCATCACCAGATCATAGTTTGAAGCGATATGCGGGAAAGCGCAATCGATACAGCTCTTGATCGTTTTCCCGTCCTTTTCGATCAGTTTATAATTACCGCCACAATCCGTATCATAAAGCGGGCAATAGCAAAAGAGGCAGTTTAAGTCCCCTTTCATCTTGTGGCAGGGGTAGTATTCACATTCTTTATTGGCAAAAAAGCGGCTACTGTTTTTATTTTCCATACTTTTTCATCTCTTCGAACAGTTTTCGTGCGAATGCATCATCGCCGTAGTAAAAATGCGGGAATCCGAAGACTACGCTGTCCCGGACGATCATCGCAGGGTATGTTTTCCTTGTTGTCTTCTTGCAAAGAAGCAGATCTCCGTCCTGCGCCGTGCTTTCATAATAGTGAAATTCGTGCCCGCGCATGCCGGGGAGTGCATCCGAAAAGGCACTCTCCTTTTTTCCAAGATAATCCGTGACGGACACATAGCCAAAATTGACAAGATTCCCCGTATAGCGGCATATGCCTTTGAGCACGCCGGCCGTTTCATACGGCTTCCCTTGCATATCTTCAATCTGCTCATGCAGATACATAAAACCGCCGCACTCCGCGATTGCCGGCATCCCGGATCCGATCGCTTCTTTGATCGCTTCTTTCATGGATGTGTTTTCGGAAAGTGCAGGAAGGTACAGCTCCGGATAGCCACCGCCAAGTAAGAGACCTGACGCGCCGCCGGGGAGCTTTTTATCATGAATCGGTGAAAACGGTGCAAGCCTGATACCGGCATCCTCCAGCCTGTCCAGATTTTCCCTATAGTAAAAACAAAAAGCTTCGTCCCGCGCGATCGCCAGAACGGGCGCTGTATCCGTACGGATGGTGGGCATTTGATGCGCGGATACATTTGAATTGTCGCTGCTCGTCTTCTTCGAATGTGCGCCGTCTGGCCTGGCGCAGATCGGCGAGGCATCCTGCATGATCTTAAGGATCCCGTCTACATCGCAGTTTTCTTCGATCGCATCCGCAATCCGGTCGATCTGTTCCCTGATATCATCAATCTCATGCGGAAGCTTTAGCCCCAGATGCCTTGAATCCAGCTTCAGATCTTTTATTTTCGGAATGCATCCTAAAAGCTTTGCCTCATATCCGGCGTTTTGGATCTTTTCGCCAAGTGCGGCGGAGATTTTTTCATAATAGGACGAGGACATACCGTTTAAGAGGATTCCGCGGATCCGACGATCAGTGTCATCTGCAAGCATACCGAGGATCAGGGAGCCGATCGTCCGTCCGACGCCGAATGCCGGCATGACAAGAAGCACCGGCGAATCCGTTGCAGAAGCGATCTCGTAGGCGCTTCCTTCCGAAGTCTTTACATCCGTCCCGTCGTATAGACCCATCACGCCTTCGATCACAGAGGCTTTTCCTTTTGCTGCTTCGAG
>JAIKWO010000032.1 GCA_024684675.1 Lachnospiraceae bacterium | reverse complement strand
GTTGCCTTAACCTGGCCTGTGTAGAACGAATGGCATTTGGAACAAACTTCGACGTGGATCTCAGGCTTTGTGGATCCTGTTACGAATGTGTTACCGCAGTTGCAGGTAACGGTTGCCTGATAGTACTCAGGATGGATACCTTCTTTCATTTCTTTCACCTCTCTATATATTGCATTGACTTGTATTCTGTTCTCATCCTCTACTGCCTATGCATCCACAGACAGCGAATACATTGTAGCATAGGTTTTCAAAAGGTGCAAGCGTTTTCTGATGCATCCTACAGGATCTTGGTCTTCTTTACCATCTGCACAAACTCCGCATTGTTACGTGTTTTTGCAAAAAGCTCCAGAATATGATCGACAGCATCCTCCGGCTTTAGACCGTTCAATGCCTTGCGCATGATGTTGATCGCTTCAAGCTCTTCCGGATTAAGCAGCAGATCTTCTCTTCTTGTTCCGGACTTCGGAATATCGATCGCAGGAAAAATGCGGCGTTCGGAAAGTTTTCTGTCCAGAACCATTTCCATGTTGCCGGTTCCTTTGAATTCTTCGTATACAACATCATCCATCTTCGAGCCGGTCTCAACAAGCGCTGTTGCAAGGATTGTCAGGCTTCCGCCCTCACGCATGTTACGTGCCGCGCCAAAGAACCGTTTGGGCATATGAAGCGCCGCAGGATCAAGACCACCCGAAAGCGTACGCCCGCTCGGGGGTACGACCAGGTTGTAAGCACGCGTCAGACGCGTGATGCTGTCTAAAAGAATCGTGACATCTCTGCCGTGCTCTACCAGTCTCTTCGCGCGTTCGATAACCATCTCCGCCACGCGTCTGTGGTGTTCAGGCAGCTCGTCAAATGTCGAATAGATCACTTCCGCTTCGGGTCCCTCGATCGCCTCACGGATATCGGTTACTTCTTCAGGACGCTCATCGATCAGCAGAATGATCAGATGCATCTCAGGATTATTCTTCTTAATGGATTTTGCCACTTCTTTTAACAGTGTCGTCTTACCTGCTTTCGGAGGGGATACGATCATACCACGCTGCCCCTTGCCGACCGGACTGATCAAATCCATGACACGCATCGCGACCGATGCCCCCGGTGTCTCAAGCTTTAATCTTTCGTCCGGAAAGATCGGCGTCATATCTTCGAAGTTACGCCTTCTCACCGCCACATCCGGCAGATAGCCGTTGATCCTTTTGACAAAAAGGAGCGCGCTGAATTTCTCTGTCGGAGACTTCACTTTCGTGCTTCCTTCCAGAATATCGCCTGTTTTTAATCCGAACCTTCTAATCTGGCTCGGTGCCACATAAACATCGTTCTCGCCGGGTAAAAAGTTCTCACAGCGAATAAAGCCGTATCCGTCCGGCATCACTTCCAGAATACCGCGTGCGCGGATTCCACTGTCAAGCTCAGCAAGATTCTCCTCAGAAGAAGCCGGCTTTGCCTCCGTCCTGACAGATGCCTCTGCAGCGTTCTTTTGCGTTTCCGCCTTGGCTCTGGGCTCTCTCCTAGGCTCAGCCTTCTCCGGTTTCGTCTCCCGACCGGCTAAAGCCTTTTCCTTTTCATCCAATGCCAGCATGGCTTCCACAACGTCAGCTTTTTTCATCGACGCAGTCCCTTTAATGCCTCTCGATCTCGCAATGTCTCTAAGATCAGCGACTGCCAATGATTCATATTTCTCTCTCAAATTACTCTCCTCCGTGCATTTACTTCTACAATACCAATTTGTTCCAGTCGGGGAAAAAGTGTACGAACGTACATGAAACAACAAATCTGTTGTTTAACTATTGTTATCAACCATTATACACAACTTTCAGGAAATGTCACTAGGTTATTTTTAAAGAATTGAAAAAAACCGGAACTTCCGTCCCGGTTTTCTTTGCTTTTTATATATGATTGCCTCACTCGGAATCTACTGCGCCATGAATGACCGTATTCTTGCCATAAGCCGTATAGTTGTCCACTACGCCGCAGATCGTGAGGTCGAAAATCCCATAATCATCCGAGAAAAACATGTTGCCGGCGCCTCCGTCCGTATTCACGAGCACGATGTCTCCAACACCGGAATCCGCACAGTCAAATGCGATCATTCGCGGTCCCTGCGGCTGCCTCGTCACCGGATCAAAGTACTCGACCAGCATCAGCTTGTAGCCTTTGTATCCGTCATCTTTAATTGTAGAAATAACGTTTCCGACTACTTTTGCCAGACGCATGATCTAAAGCCCTTCCTACAGTTCTTCGTTATAGGTATCAATAAATCCGACAATGGAAACATCTACCGGCACATTTCCGCGACGGTAGATACGGGCAGCCTCTTTCGAGCCGATCATATAAATATGATCGCCTAAGCCTGCCTGTCTTGTCTGATCTGCGGCGATGATCAGATCGCCTTCCTTACCGTTCTCGATCTTGCGCACCAAAAGGAAAGGAATACCTTCCAGATTGGCATCCTTTACCGTCGCAGTCACGGAACCCATTACGATACCTGCGTACATTGTGATCCTCCGGGATTAAGCCGATTATTCGTCGCCGCGATCCAGAGTAGGAAGAATGTATTCAACATCTGCATGCGGACGCGGAATAACGTGAACGCCAAAGAGCTCACCAACGCGCTTTGCAGCTGCAGCACCGGCATCAACAGCAGCCTTTACGGCACCTACATCACCACGTACCATAACGGTCACCAGACCTGCACCGACATGAACCTTGCCGATCAGATGTACGTTAGCAGCCTTAACCATTGCATCTGCCGCTTCGATCGAACCGATCAAACCACGTGTTTCCACCATTCCCAATGCTTCCTTCATTACTCTTTCCTCCATTCGTTTCAAGCACCTTTTCTTTCTATCATTACTTCGTTTATATCTTTATCCGATCGCCCTAAGCATATCCGGATGCGGCGACGGGATCACTGCGCTCCTAGCCATCAAACCCTGCGTTTCTTCAAGCGCTTCCGCTGCCTTGATCGCAGATTGAACAGCTGCGACTTCACCGGTCAACAGGATAAATGATTTGCCTCCAAGTCCTCTTCCGAGGCGAACTTCCAACAGATCCACTTCCGCAGCCTTAACGGCAGCATCTGCTGCATGAACCGCCGCACAAAGCGAATACGTTTCCATGATCCCAAGTGCATTCAGCCTGTCAACCATCGTACACGCTGCAATCGCCGGCGCAACCTGCGGATCAACATTCGGGATGACCATACTGTCGATCAAAAGGCTCTCTGCGACAGCTTTTCCCGCTTCGATGGAAGATTTAACCGCTGCCACCTCGCCGGATACAACAATATAGTATTTACCCGCGCATACGCACCCGGCACTGATCAGCTCTACTTCTGCCGCTTTTAACATGGCATCACAGGCTTCCATGCCGGTCGGGATACTCATAATCTCATTCATTCCGATCGCGCCCATATTCTATCCCTTCCTTATCTCGATATAATCATCCGTTACGGAACTTACTGATCCTTCAATGGAAGCGTGGATATTGGCACCCATTCCATTCGGTTTTGCGATCAACTGTCCCTTGGTTACATGAGCGCCCTGCGATACAACTGCTTCATCCGGGCCGCCGATATGCATACGAAGCGGGATCCTGACAACGTCCGCCTCAACAAATCCCGCGAGCGGTGCATCAACATCATAACGTTTGATATCCAGTCTGTGAAGCAGACGCTCCGTTGGAATACGCTTATTCTCAATGCCGCCGTCAACGTCGTATTTTACCTCTTTGACAGGCTTCACGCCCTGCTTCTGCAGGCTCGCCTTACACTGCTGCATTGCTTTGCTCGGCTTCAAGCCGAAGTTGCAGGCATAGTATGTGCATACGCCGCAATCGCAGCATGAGAAAACACCGTTCACGTCGCCCAAAAGTTCATGATTGTTCCAGGCTAGTGCGCGCATCGCTTTATGCGGCTGTACGTTTAATCCCATTGCATTACGCGGACACATCTGCGTACACATGGAGCACTGTGAACATACGGCTCTCGCCAGTGTTGCGTCTCTGTCCGTCTGCATCTTTTTGGTCAAAAGGCTGTGCCCCTTGGGGATCGCAAGCAGACCGCCGGTTGTTTTCGTTACACTCTGACTAAGGTCATCTGTCATCTTGCCCATCAAAGGACCGCCAACGATATAGGTACAATCGCCGACTGCACCGCCCGCAGCTTCAAGAAGCTTGGAAAGCGGCGTTCCGATCGCACAGGATACCGTTACCGGATTTGCGACGCTTCCGCCTACCGTAACCATCTTTTCGATCACGGGCTGTCCCTTTATCGCTTCCGCAATGTTAAGAACCGTGCTGACATTGCTGACTACGCAGCCCACATCAAGCGGAATTCCGCCTGTAGGAACCGTACGTCCGGTCACGCAGTACACAAGGTTCTGCTCATCACCTGCAGGATAGAACGACTTGGACAGATGAAGCTCCACATTCGTTCCCGCTGCTGCCTTTTGAAGCGCATCGACCGCATCCTCGTAATGTTCCTTGGTCGCGATCACCATACGCTTTGCTTCTAAAAATGCACCGATCTCCTGAACGGTCTTTACGATCAGGTCAGCATTCTGTTCCATGACATGTCTGTCAGTTCTAAGGAGCGGTTCGCATTCGATACCGTTTACGATGAATACTTCCGCTTTACAATTGAGTTTCCGATCGGTCGGAAAACCGGCTCCCCCGGCACCAACTACTCCGGCATCCCGGATCTGTTCAATCAGTCCCATAAGGCATCTACTCTTTCTTTGGCTTGTTTTCAGGTTCAAATTTACTGAAAATACGCTTGTTACGATAATCCACGTAATCTATGATCGCGATGATCGCCGTATCAGACGGCTTGTTCTCTGTCAGAACCGTCTGTCTCGAGGATGATCCCGATACAATCATCACGACCTCCCCTTCACCGGCTCCGACCGCATCAAAAGCGACCAGAATGTTGCCTTTTTCTTCAAATGTCTCAATATCAATGGGCTTAACCAAAAGCATTTTAAGCCCCATGATCTTCTCGGATTTGGTCGTGCTGACCACCGTGCCGACAACTCTTGCAAGCTGCATGGGCTACTCCTTTCCGCCGATCCTGATGATCTTGATTCCCGTCTCGTTGGATCGATCCGCCGCAG
The DNA here is from genome assembly GCA_024684675.1 of Lachnospiraceae bacterium. GTDB lineage: Bacteria > Bacillota > Clostridia > Lachnospirales > Lachnospiraceae > VSOB01. The sequence goes on along the minus strand of JAIKWO010000032.1, from coordinate 7,411 downwards.
CCGGTGTGATCAGCGCTTTCTTTTCGCAATATACCGCAGTCTTGTTATCACGAAATGCCTCATTCAGATCGCGCTCCGTGACAAGATCCAGTATCTCATCCTCAGGGATCTGTGCTTCCTCGGGCTCCGCCTTCTTGGGGCTTTGATTCCCACAAGTGCACTCTCCTGTAAGGCATGTGCCCTTGCACTCATGCGATCTCTCCTGCGGCCTTTCCTGCACCAGTTCCATCAGGTCACCGGTCTTTAAGCCGCATGCGTTTGCTTCATCCGTATCAATATGCACTTCCAATTCGTGCTTTGCACCGGTCCTGCAGATCACACCTTCCATTGTACAGGGTCTAGCCCCGCCAACGCGAAGGGAGACCACCTGCCCGTCATGAATGCCGTATGCCTTTGCCTGCTCGTCATTCATATGCAAGTGTCTTGCCGCAACAATCAAACCTTTTGAGATCGTGATCGACCCTTTCGGTCCTTCGATCGTAACACCCGGCGTACCGTCCAGATCACCGGACAGTCGAATCGGGCAGTTCTTTGCACCCAATACAAAAGAATCAGAAACCGATATTTCAATCTGTGTCTCCGGACGAACCGGGCCGAGAACACGGACTTTATCTATTCTTCCTTTCGGACCGATGATCGCAACCTGTTCCTGTGATGCAAACTGTCCGGGCTGTGAGATCGGCTTGATCGGTGTCAACTGATAACCCGCCCCAAAAAGCGCTTCCAGATCATGCTGCGTCAAATGAACATGTCTCGCCGATACACCCACCGGAACGAAACGATCTCCCTGCTTAGCTATCTCGGTCAGTACCAGACGCCTTACTGCGCCTTCATCAACTCCCACAAGAATTCACCTGCCTTTTCAGTGAATCGACCGCTTGGCGGTCATCTGATCGAATCCTATCGATTCGCTTTCGCTTCCAATACCTGTCTTACGATCTTCTCGACGATCGCCGCGTCGATCCCGCCGGATGCCTGCGCCAGATGCGCCGGCTCTCTTGTGCCAAAATCATCATTGCAGGTCGCACATGCCGGAACACCATCCGAACCGCAGTTCCTGCATAGCGGACGACCGCCTGTTAAAATACCGCTGTTCGTTCTGCGCTCGATCAAACGCTCAACCTGCTCACATGTCAATTCGTTGGCCTGACCGATCAGACCTTTCGTGTACATGCTGACAAGTGCATAGTACTCGATCGATTCCATTCTCATCCAGGCTTCCATCGCATCCTTGCCCCAGGTCAGTGCACCGTGGTTAGCAAGGAGGCACCCGTTATGCGTGTTCACAAAAGGAACAATGGACTTCGGGACCTCATCTGTCCCGGGCATTGCATAAGGTGCGATCGGGATCTCACCGATGCCCATGACCGCTTCGGTCAAAATCGCGTGATTCAGCGGCAGACCGGCGATCGCATAAGATGTTGCTGCAGGCGGATGCGCATGTACAACAGCATTAACGTTCGGATTCTCCTTGTAGACGCGAAGATGCATCTTGATCTCGCTGGAGGGTACGGAATCACCTTTGATCACATTCCCGTCCAGATCAACGAGCACCAGCATATCATCCGTCATATATCCTTTCGATACGCCCGTCGGCGTACACCAAAGTGTTGTATCGCTGACTTTTGCGCTGATATTGCCATCATTGGAAGCTACGAAATTCTTCGCATACATTCTGCGGCCGATCTCCAAAATGACCTGTTTTGCCTCATAATCACTGGGGTATTTGTCGTTCAATCGATAACCCATTGTTTTCTCCTTGTATGCTCCTGTCATTAACGTAATCTTTCGATATACGTCTTACAATTCTCTGTAATATCGGGCGTTACCGTCAAAAGGCCGCCGCCCATCAAAAGTGCTACGTCTGTTCCGTAGAACTCTTTCATTCTGTCGATCTTGTCAAAAGTCATGCCGCCGGCCGGGCAGGGATAGATCGCGGGCTGATCGCCAAACGGACGCTTGCAGCTTTCCACAATCGAGTTGCACTGCGCTTCCGTAAGAGAAAAGCGTCCGCCGAAGTTCGGAAATACTGCGAAGTCAGCGCCGCAAAGACGCGGAAGCAGTCCTAACACCAGACCGCACTCAAATCCGCCGCCGCCCTTGTCAAGAAGGCAACCTGCAAGTGCCGGATGCGCAACAACAGGCAGTGACGTATGACGCGCTATATATTCCATTGTATCATATCCGGTCAATCCGGGGGCAAGCATTATTGCACCCGCACCACATTCTTCCGCATATTTAACACGATCCATAATGGAGAATGTGTTTCCGGAAAGGTTCGGCGCATAGATCGTCTTCGTGCCGGACTCTTCATTACCACGCTTAACCGCTTCGCACACAGCGCGAACACGCTCTTTATAGGAAGAGAAGCTCTGATTCATCAGACCGTGATCATCTTTGATGATATCAATCCCGCCAAGCGCACAGCGGTATGCCTCTTCCGCAAATCCTTCCGTCGGAACACCCATCGGCTTCAGTGCCGTAAACGCAAGCGGTCTGCCGTATACATTCAGCATCTTGCGAATGCCCTCAATACCGAATTTCGGTCCGGGGAACCAGGAAAATATTTCTTTATTTAAATGCACGTCCTCTACAACGATACCCGGCAGAAGGCTGCTGTTTCCGAAAATTACGTTAAAGAACTGCGAAAACTCTTCCGTCGCCGACTGGTTGCTGTAGCTGATCGTTGCAATATGACCGTCATCACAGGGCTTCATCTCTTCGATGGTGCCGATAATATGTTTATGAATGGCATTCGCTTCGATATGCGCGGCAGGGAACTCAACCGTCTGCTCAACGCAGATATTCTTGGCGATCTCAAGTGCCTCCTTTTCGCCTGCACGAATGCGATAATCAACCGTAAAACGGTCTGTTAACTGACTGATCAACTTCTCATCTGTATAGCCTTTAAATTTCATTGCAACAATACCCCCAAAAATAATTTACGAGTTATATTTACTACATTTTGATTATATCACAGGCTTCTGTTTTTGTGTTGTAAAAATTTGCTTTTTTTGGTTTTTTATGGTATTATTTTTGTATATGAGGAACTCGTGAATGCATCACAAGAGAGGAGAGGCAATCATGCTGGCAATCGTCAGAAAAAATGCAATCAGAGAACAATTGCAGGAACACAAGAGTGTTCGTATTACCGAATTAGCCAAGCTACTAAACGTTACCAAAGAAACGATCCGCCGCGATCTTCGTGAGATGGAGCAGGATGGTGATCTGATCCGTACGCACGGCGGTGCATATATTTTAGACGGTGTCCAGAATGATATCGATGTTTCGACACGTCAGGTCATCAAGATCCCGGAAAAGGAGATCATTGCCAAGAAATGCGATTCTCTGATCCAGTCCGGCGACTATATCTATCTCGACGGATCCACAACGGCATGGTTTATCGCAAAAGCGATCGCTCACCGAAAACTGACTGTTCTGACGCCCTCTCTTGAAATCATAAAGATCCTCTCTACATCCGACACGATCAAGCTTCACGCGATCGGAGGAGAGTTCAATCAGAGTACAATGAGCTTCACAGGCAACGGAGCCCTTCGCAATCTCGAGCAGTACTACGTTGACAAAGCGATCATCTCCTGCCGAAGCATCAGCATGGAATTCGGCATCACCGATACCAATGACCACAACGCTGCAATGCATAAAGTTGCGTTGTCTCATTCCAGGCAGAAATATCTGGTCGTTGATCATACCAAGCTGGATATCGCATCCTTCTCTTTCGTATCTCCGCTTTCCGTGCTGGACGGCATCGTAATGGATCGAGAATTTCCGGATGTCTGGAAACAATTCCTGACGCAGAACGGCGTGCGTATCATTTAATATCAAAACGCCGTATTTGTTCTATTCTATATACCTTTTTCATTTTCAAAGTGGGACGGATAAAAATCCGTCCCATCTCTCTTTGCATTATTTCTTGTCTACGAACTTCTCAACCGGCTTGATTCCCATTTTTTCAAAGGATTCCTTGAAAGGTGCATAAGCAATACCCTTCTCGGTAATGATACCGGTTACAAGACTATGATCCGTTACATCGAATGCCGGATTGACAACGCCGACTCCTTCAGGCGCCATACGCTTCTCATACCACATCTCCGTAACTTCTTCCGGTTTACGCTGCTCGATGTGAATCTCGTCGCCGGATTCCATCGTCATATCGATCGTCGAAGAAGGTGCGCATACATAGAACGGAATGCCATAGTGTTTTGCCATGATCGCAACACCGCTCGTACCGATCTTGTTTGCGAAGTCACCGTTAGCAGCAACTCGGTCGCAGCCTACGAAGATGATGCCGACCTTACCGGACTTCATGGTGTAGGAAGCCATGTTGTCGCACTGTACGTATGTATCAATGCCGGCTGCCTGCATCTCGTATGCGGAAAGACGTGCGCCCTGCAGAAGCGGTCTGGTCTCATCACAGTATACGTGAAGATCCTTCTTGCCATCCCATCCGTTCTCAAGCGCAATATACATCGGTGCAAGTGCTGTACCATACTTAGCTGTTGCAAGTGTACCGGCGTTGCAGTGTGTCATGATGCCGACACCCTTGCCGAGCTTCTCAAGAAGCTCAAAACCGTACTGGCCGATGTTGCGGCTGATCTGAACATCCTCTTCACGGATCGCATGCGCTTCTTTCTTTAAGCGAACCTTCATGTCCGCAACACTCAACTTGTCCTTTTCTGCCATCAGAACAGCATGCATACGATTGAGTGCCCAGCTTAAGTTAACAGCGGTCGGGCGGGAGGAATTGATGTATTCCATGATCTCGGTACACTTTTTCACAAAAGCGTCCATATCGTCTGTCTGGAACTGATCTGCCAGGACAAAATATGCATATGCGCCGCAAACACCGATCGCCGGAGCCCCGCGTACACGCAGCTTATAAATTGCATCCCATACATCTTCAGCCTTATCGAGTTTTAAGAATTTGCACTCGTTCGGCAGAAGGGTCTGGTCTAAAATTACGACAGCCTTCTCATCGTCGGAAAGAAGGACAGTATCAAGATTCAGTGCATTCTCCATGACCGAATCCCCCTTTCTTTATTACATTGGAACTTTTTTGATCAAAATTAAAGTGTCTTCAGAGCTGCTTCTGTTGCGCGAACAACTGCTTCTCTGAAATCTTTACCTGTGCGGAATTTTTCCTGATTCAGGATGTAGTCCTTACCTGCGAAGATGTTTACTCTCTCTGCAAGAAGTCTCTTCTTCTCATCCTGGATGGAAGTTACATCCGCAACGTTGGCCATACCGATCGTTCTTCTGTGAAGCTCGGTTCCGGCGAAGCCTGCGGTATCGTTCAAGATGCTGTCAAGATACCATTCTTTGAAGCCTTTTACCTTTGCCATCGGCTCTGTTACAGCTTCGTCATATTTCTTATTGAACTTCTCAACGAAAAGATCCATGCTCTGCTCGATCACATCAAGGCACCAGTCGCAGAACGGCTTGTCGTCTGTGGAAAGACCGTTAACATATGCGAAGATCATGTTTGCAACAAGGTTGCCGATATCGTAGCCCATCGGTGCAAATGTACCAAATTCGCAGTCGAAGATCTTGGTCGCATCTTCCTTAACAAAGATAGAGCCTGTATGAAGGTCACCGTGAAGAAGTGCCTGTGCATTGGTCATGAAGTTGAATTTCAGCTTGCTGACTGCAAGGTGAAGCTTCTCATCGCCGTACAGTTCCTTCTCGATGAATGCTCTGTTGGGCTCATAGATGTTGTTTCTTGCAGCGCCGAGGTAGGGCTCCATCAGAACGAGCTTTTCAGTGATGTCATCCAGATCGGGAGTGATGAATTTACGTGTCAGTTCCTTTTTCTCACGATGATCCATAACAACATCGCTGGAAAGAAGCAGTGTGTTTACCATGAATGTAGAGATATCTTCTGCGAAACGAGGGAACGTCTTGTGTTCCATCATCGCGTCTCTCATAACCTGGAAGTCACTGCAGTCTTCCATACCGCACGCATACATAACGGTATCAAAGAAATAGATGTGCGGAACCATGCCCGGCGCCCATTTCTCTTCAAGCTGAAGGATCTCGGATTCCTGACGGTTTCTGTCAAGTGTAGCCGTCATATCGGCATCAATTCTCAAGTTGCTGCCTGCCTGCTTGATGTAAAGCGTGTGACCCTTTGCATCGGTAACACGGCAAACGTGATTTAAGTTACCGTGGGAACCGGGAATCTTTGCCTCCATCGTCGCCTCATCCCAGTCGATCTGGCCTTTGGTCTTCTCAAGCGTATACTCGATAACAACTTTCTCTGTACCCGCCGGATCATCTTCATTGATCATTAAAAAATAAGTATCAAATTTAGACATTGTATTTCCTTCCTTTCCTATACCGATTAGTTTTCTTTGCTGGAAGCGTATGCTGCGATCAAAGCAAGACCAAGAACCGCACCCTTAACAGCAGGAAGTACATAATAAGGTACCGCGCAGATCGTCAGACCATTCTCCAATGTGGAAACCAGTAGCGATCCAACCAGTGTTCCGAGTGCGTTGGGCTTCTCGGCACCGCCGACGCTGCGGCCTACGAATACAGCCGCAAGGGACTGCATCAGATAGTTATCACAGCACATAACCTGTGCGGAGCTGCCTCGTGAAGAAACGAGGATACCACCGATCGCAACGAATACTGCCGTGATCATACCTGCGATATAACGATATTTCTTTACGTTGATACCGGAAAGCTTTGCTGCCTGCTTGTTGCCGCCCATTGCATACAGGAAACGACCGTGCTTTGTGAAATCAAGGAAGATCCACGCCGCAACAACGCAAGCCAGCATGATAATGATAATGTAAGGTGCACGTCCAAGTGAAGAGAACGCATCGGAAAGCTCTACTCTCTGCGGATCAGCACCCCAGGATGTTTTCATACCGGTCGATACCGCACCACCGCCGATGTACCACTGGCCGAGACCCTGATGTACGAACATGAGCGCACAGGTTGCGAGCATATCCGGGATCTTGCAGACCAGGATAAGGAACATCGTAAGCTGATACATAATAACCGTTACGACGATGGTGATCAGGATTGACACCACCAGATTAAACCCAAACCAGAGATAAGATGATACAAATGCATATGCTGAACAGCTGGCAAGGGTGCAGGCCGACATATCAAAACCATCAGGCGCCATCGTAACGGTTGCCGCAATACCAAACACCGTTGTAATGGACATTGCCAGGAGTATGTTGATCATGTTATTACCGGACATGAAGAGGGACCCCTTCACTACGGTAAAGATGACAAAACACAGCACCAGGGTGATGACTGCCGCCCAATTCAATAACAATTTTGCTGCATGATTTGTTTTTACTGTCTCCATATTTACAGTTCCTCCTTTTAAAGCCGCGTTATGCGTGCTTCTCGGCTCTTGTGCCGACAGAATAATTCA
>JAIKWO010000031.1 GCA_024684675.1 Lachnospiraceae bacterium | reverse complement strand
GGCGCTTGCTTCCCCGGAGGGAGGCTTTCTGCCATATGTCTGCAAACCGGAGAAGAATTCTATTCTTCAGCAAATAATGTATCATGATCGTGCCCTGAGTCTTCGTAAAAGCTCATGGCAAAGCTGGGTCTGAGTTTATGCGGTGTGATCTCGGAGTATCTCTGCGGAAGGCAGACCTCTATGTAATTTTTTACCAGCTTTTCAACAGCCCTGCACACCAAGGCGATTATCGCCGAAGCGAGGGCAAAGAGAAGATCCATCCTTGCAGATAAGATGTCCGGTGATAACATATATAAGGCATTGATATTCTTTGATAAGCTCTATGAAAAAATGAGTGAAACGGAGAAGCGGGCATTCTATGAAAAGCTTATCAAAGAGGTCCAGGTATATGAGGAACGACAGCCAAACGGACAGTGGTTAAAGTCCATCGAATTCAAGCTTCCGATCCTTGGGGAGGATATGAAATTGAGTTTGGACAATTCTAATAGTGTTGAGACGGTCGTCCTCTTGTCCTGCTAACAAATCAACAATACTTCCGGGAGGAAACATAATTGAACGATTTTGATAAACAGATGGAAATGGTACTTTATCATTCTGAAGATGGTGATGTATCGGTTGATGCTTATATTAAAGACGAAAGTATTTGGGTCACCCAGAAGGCTATGGCGGAATTGTTTGGAGTGAATGTTCCCGACATCTCGAAACATCTTTCAAATATTTTTGAGGAAGGCGAGTTAAGAAAAGAGTCAACTGTTTCCAAAATGGAAATAGTTCAACTTGAAGGAGCGCGAAAGGTAAGAAGAACACCGGATTTTTACAATCTCGATGCGATTATTTCTGTGGGATACAGAGTAAACTCCAAGAAAGCTACCGAGTTTCGGATCTGGGCGACCAAAACTCTAAAAGAGTATATGACCAAGGGTTTTGTCCTTGATGATGAAAGGCTGAAACAGGGAAAGACTGCTTTTGGAAAAGATTACTTTAGAGAACTGCTGGAACGGGTTCGCTCTATTCGTGCAAGTGAACGCAGGATCTGGCAACAGATCACGGACATTTTTGCAGAATGCAGTATCGATTACACAAAGGATTCGGAGATTGCGTACCACTTTTATGCAACTATTCAGAATCGTTTTCATTACGCAATAACAAATCACACTGCGGCAGAGATCGTTTATCAATTTGCAGATCATACGAAAGAGCACATGGGCCTTACAACATGGAAGAATGCCCCGAACGGACGCATTCTGAAATCGGATGTTTCTGTGGCAAAGAACTATCTCGATGAAAAACAGATTAGGCAACTGGAACGTGCCGTTACAGGTTATTTTGATTATATCGAGGATCTGATAGAACGTGAAAATGTATTTACGATGGAGGAATTTGAGAGGAGTGTAAATGCGTTTCTGGAATTCCGCCAGTATAAGATTTTGAAAGATAACGGAAGGATATCCCATAAACAGGCGATGGACAAGGCATATGGTGAGTACGAGTTTTTCAATAGGACGCAGCCAATAGAGTCCGATTTTGATAAGGTAGTTAAAAAAATGCTGGTGGGAGATTCTCATGAGTAAAGCGTTGTATTTTATATAGTGGGAAGATAGAAGAAAATCTTCCCGATGCCGCCGGAAGAGGTACAGAAGATGAAAAAAGATGAAAAAACGAACGTCATGCGTGTGCTTGACGGAAAGAAGATTCCCTATACCGGTCACTCTTATGAGCCGGATGCGACCATGAGCGGCGAGGAGATCACGGCTATTCTGGGTGAAGCACCGGAGAAGGTCTTTAAGACGCTTGTGACGCAAGGGAAAAGCGGTGCATACTACGTGTTCGTGGTTCCTGTTCGAGAGGAACTGGATTTAAAGAAAGCCGCAAAAGCTGCCGGAGAGAAGGCAATCGCCATGATCAAACAAAAAGAGCTTTTGCCGCTTACGGGTTATGTGCACGGCGGCTGCTCGCCGATCGGCATGAAGAAGCCGTTCCCGACCTTTATTCATGAGACGGCAACCGGGCTCGACAAGATCTTTGTCAGCGCAGGCAGGGTGGGTTTTCAGATCGAACTGGCGCCTGCGGATCTGATCGCGGTAGGCGGATGTAAGCCTGCGGATCTTGTATGAGAAAAAATAATATTAAAAAATAAAAAAATGATAAAATAAATCTTGTGTTTGTATAAATCTGCTATTGATAAGGTCTGGGAATAAAGTTATAATTCTTATGTGTGTGTAGAGTAAGTCGTTCTATGAAAGTGTAATTTGCATCAAAAGACTCCGCAGGGCTGGAATTGTCGATATATATGCGCATTTTGGGGAGCGCGGATGAAATACCGATGAATGAGGCGTATAGTTCGAAGGGACTATGCGGTGGCGAAGCACACTTTTCAGAAAGCTTTATTTAGAAAGAAGCCATTATGTGGTATGTGATATGGACCGGCGTCGGAAACGAAGAGAAGGTTAGTCAGCAGTTGGCTTCCATGTGTCCGGACGGGTCGTCCGAACGCTATTTTATTCCGAAACGCTGTGAATTAATAAAATATAAGAAGAATTGGACATGCGAAGACAGAATCCTGTTCCCGGGATACATATTTGTTGAGACGGAAGCAGTTGAGGATGTCTTTTTTCAATTGGATAAAACCGTTCGTCCGGCAAAGATTCTTCGTTGCGACAAAGAATTTGTACCGGTATCTGAGGAGGAGCGCTCGTTTATCCATCAATTGATCGGAGATGACGGCGTGGCGGGGATCTCGATCGGCGAGATCAAAGATCATGTGGTGACGATCACATCCGGACCGCTCAAAGGGCTGGAAGGGATAATCAAAAGAATCGACCGGCATAAGCGCCGCGCGTATTTGGAGGTCGACTTGTTTGACCGAACGATCAATGTAAGAATGGCGTTAGAGGTCAGAGCATAGATGAAAAAGAAGATTGTTCTTTGGGTTTGTATAGGTATAGTCGCTCTGGTTCTTGCGGTGATCGCGTTCCTTTGGTTTAAGGGTAAGCACGACCTGAAACGAGATACGGTCAGCAGCTCTACAACCCTGGTCGAATCGATGAAGGATGCTCTTGAAGCATCCTCGGATGAGGCGAAGGGGACGGCGCAAACAGGTTCATCTGATGCGTCACAGGAAGCGGGTGACCCCGATCTTAGTGACTGCATTTTCTATAATGGAAAATATTATCGATATAACGATGACATCCTGACATTTCTGATCATGGGGATCGACCAGCGGAGCAAAGAAGTGAAGCTGCAAAAGTCAGGGTTTGATGCCGGCAGTGCCGATGCACTCTTTCTGGCTGTTCTGAATCCGCATACGCAGCGCCTGCAGATTGTCGGAATTAACCGCAATACAATGGCTGATGTAGAGATTTACGATGAGCACTTTAATTATGTCGAGACCATCAAGACACAGATCTGCATACAGCATGGCTTTTTGGATGGCGGGGAGAGTAGCTGCAAGCTTACCGAGAAGGCCGTCTCCAAATACATGTACGATCTCCCGATTTCGGGTTATTGCGCAGTTAATATGAAAGCTGTCGGAGACATCAATGATGCGATCGGCGGCGTTACGTTGGAAATACTGGACGATATGACATGGTATGATCCGACGCTTAAAAAAGGCGAGACGATCCATTTAAGCGGGAAGCAGGCTTATGTCTACACGACCAGGCGAAAAGTCAATGAGTGGGCCAGCGCCGACAAGCGATATGCCAGACAGCGCCAGTACCTGAAGACTTTTGTTAAGCAGGCCAAAGAAAAGATCAAAGAGAATCCGAGCCTGGTTCCAACGTTATATGACGAGATGCAGCCGTATATGACAACGGATGTCAGCATAGACAAAGCGGTGTATTTGTCTATACTGGCTTCGGGATTTGATTTTTCCGGAAGCGATATTATCCACTTCGACGGCAAGATTGTATTGGAAGACGGGTTCGAAGCATTTTATGCGGATGAAGTAGCACGCTTCCAAAAGACGCTGGATATCTTTTTTGAAGAGGTGCCAACAGACGATTCCAACTAATCATTTTTGATATTGGCTCTTCGGAGTTAATATAGAAACCACACTAATAATCCAAATAGGAGGATGCATTTATGAAGAGATTTTTAGCACTTACCGCAGCGGTTGTGCTTGCTATGAGTGTTTCCATGACGGCATTTGCTGCATCAAGTCCGAGCTCCGGTGGCGGCAGTTCGCATCATCATAGCAGTTCACATTCCGGCGGCGGAAGCAGTGCTCCTGCTTCTACCACTTCCGCTTCTACCGGTCAGGTAAAGGGTGTCTCCGCTTCCGCTGATGAAGCAGTTGCTGCAACATATGGCGTAGCACAGGCGGTTGTTGGCGCTGATGGCTCCGCTACACCTGCAAAGATCGCCAGCACGACATGCCCTGACGAGACCAAGACGGTACTTTGGGGCGCAGCTGCTACATTTAAGCTCACACCGGTTGACTCTTTCGTATTCAGCATGGTTGATGGGGATCCGGCAGCACAGATTACAACAGCTATGAGCGCAGCAAACCTTCCGGCTAACTGCCAGTTCATGGTATTTGACTGCTTCGGTAACCTTACTGTTGTTACACCGATCATTAATGAAAACGGTACTGCAACCGTTACATTACCGGCAACCTGCGTTATCACCGTTTGCACGAAATAAGCATTTCGCTTAGACAGAATACAGTATTCACTTTTTTAATTTAAACAAAACTTTTTTTACATGTAAAAATTGTGGTTTCTGATGGCGCTGTCTTTGGGCAGCGCCATCTATTTGTGTAGAGTATAAGTTGCGATTATTGAGATAAAGAGTAGAGAGAAAAATGACAAAGAGCCAGCAGGATGTGATGGTGGATATGCATTGTCATTTTCTCCCGGGTGTAGATGACGGATCTTCTGATATGGAGCAGACAATCGCGATGCTTCAGAATGCAGCCGAGGAGGGAATTGAGGCAATCATAGCGACGCCCCATTACAGAAACAGTCATCATTGTGTCAGCCCCGAAGCATTGCAAGAACGAATTGCGGCTGTGCGGGAAGAAGCAAAGCGTCGCGGGATCTCCGTTTCCTTGTATTTGGGAAATGAGGTTTTCTATTTTAATGAAATAATTGAAAAGCTAGATGCAGAGGAAATACTAACGCTAAATGGCACCGACAGAGTCCTGATCGAGTTCGCTCCTTCAGATGATTATAAACATATCAGGAACTCCCTTGACATGGTCACGGCGTCTGGATACGTACCGATACTTGCACATGTGGAAAGATATGAGTGCATTTTGAATGATTACAGAAGAGTCAATGAATTAAAGCACATGGGTGTGGAGATTCAAATCAATGTACCAAGCATTGAAGGCTTTGTCGGAAGAACAGTGAAAAAGTTTTGTTATGAGCTGTTGAACAATCAATGGGTCGATTATGTCGGAACTGATGCGCACGATGATGTGAAGCGAATCCCGAAGTTCCGGAAATGTTACCGGGGGTTGATCAAAAAATTTGACCCGTCTTATATAGAAAAAATATTTTATGGAAACGCATTGGAAATTATTAATGCGGAATAGGGAAAAATATGCACGAACAACGTATAAATTATATGATGGAGATTAATTTTGAAGAACTCTTTTACCTGCTTCTTCATAACCTGTGGGTTATCATTTTAAGCGGGGTGGTGGTTGCGCTTGCAACATTTGGAATCAGCGCCTTTTTGCTGACGCCCAAATATGAGTCGACGACCGGTCTCTATATCATGAGCAGGCAGAAAGAATCTATACTGACCTATAACGATGCACAAGTCTCCACACTGCTGACCAAGGATTATGAAGAACTGATTTCATGCAGATATGTGCTGGAAACGGTTGTTGAAAGATGTGGTCTTAATGAAAAGTATCAGGATTTAAAAAAGAGAGTGACAGTAAACAACTCTCCGGATACACGTATTATATACATTTCTGTAAAGGATCCTGATCCGGCAAGTGCACAGCTTCTTGCAAACACGATCCGTGAAGTCGCATCTGTGCTCATCAAAGAAGTTACTGATGTTGAAGCTGTAAATGTTGTAGACCAGGCCGATCTGCCGGAAGAGCCTGCAGAGCCAATCATTCTGTTTTGGACAGTAGGTGGCGCATTTATCGGAATCTTCTGCAGCATACTCATCATCCTGATTCGCTATCTGTCGAATGACACGATTAAGACTTCAGAGGATGCGGAAAAGTATCTTGGATGGAGTACGCTTGCTATGATTCCGGTGATGGAAACAAATGTCGAGAAAAAGAGTGTTACAAAGAAAAGAAAAAAATAGATTCACAATATGGAGTGATTGGACATGCAAGAATTTGAACTGAATCGTCCCGAGCTGGATTTTGTGGCAAAAGAGGCGTTTAAAACACTACGAACGAACATTGAGTTCTCCGGTAAT
>JAIKWO010000027.1 GCA_024684675.1 Lachnospiraceae bacterium | reverse complement strand
ATGATCTTGTGCGCCCCGAACTGCGGCGCCATTCCAACGCTTAAAGACGACGATATCGTAGAGATCACCTGTGATATCACAAAAGCTGGTGCAAAGGCCCATAAGGTACAGGATGCAGATGAAAGAGCGGTTGAGTTGATCCGCAGAGTGAAAGCATATGAACGGCTGGCATCATCAGCGATCCGCAATCGTTCGGTGAAGGATGCGGTGGATTGTCTGACACTGCACCCGCTTGTAAATTCGTATTCCCTTGCGAAGAAACTTGTTAACAGCTATCTGAAGTTGAACGCGGAGTATTGTGATGGGTGGAAATAAAGAGAGGGCTTTTGTCGCCGGCGCGGATAAAGTGAATATCGACCTGATCTTCTCCGGGCTTGGTAAGCTTCCGGAAGAAGGCCATGAAGTGATGTCGGAAGGCTTTTCTCTGGAGATGGGCGGCGGGATCCCCGCAACCCTGGTGGGCCTTGGAAGACTGGGCGTGCCTGTGCGGGTGCAGACGCCTCTCGGAGATGACCTGTTCTCCGGCTTTGCGAAGGATTTTTTCATAAAAAACGGCGTGGATGTGGTCAATCTGACACCGGATTATGCGGGGATCCCCCTCAATGTAACATCCGTGCAGCTTACGCCCCATGACCGGACGTTCGTAACGTACAGCGATCGCAGAGAGCCCTCCGGCGAGGAGGTTGAGCTTGTCTATCAGCGCTCAACCGGAGCGAAGATCTGTTGCATGAATCCTGTCTATCTGCCTGTGTATAGGCGCTTGAAAGACGAGGGGACGATACTGGTGCTGGATACCGGCTGGGATGATGATATGTCTTTGGAATCCTGGAAGCCGCTTCTGGAGCTGGCGGATTACTATCTTCCCAACCGGCTTGAGGCCATGAAGATCACAGGAACGGATTCTCCGGAAGAAGCCGCGCAGCGGTTGGAGCCTTATTTTGAGACCGTGATCGTCAAGCTTGACGCAGACGGGTGCCTGATCAGAAAACACGGCGTGCAGACGCTGGTTCCGTCTGTGCCTGTTGTTGATTATAAAGATTCTACCGGCGCAGGTGATGCGTTCTACGCCGGATTTCTGTACGGCCTGTATCATGATATGTCTGTTTATGACAGCATTCTCTGCGGGAATCTGACAGGGGGAAAATGCGTAACGGCCATCGGCTGCCTGAATGCGTGGTATAACGAAGCGGAATTGCTGGAGGCAAAGGAGAGGTATTGCCGGCAGTGATCGCCGTCCCCAAGGGCTCATTTTGGCTTTAGGCTAGGTATGCCTCAATGCGCTGCACGATCTTGGTAAGCCCGTCTTCGTCTTCGACTGTAAATCTTCCTTTGACCGGGCTGTCGATGTCCAGTACTCCGATGATCCGTCCTCCCGCATGGAGCGGCAGGACGATCTCGGATGCGGATGCGCTGTCACAGGCAATATGCCCCGGGAAAGCGTGTACATCCTCTACGCGGATGATGCGCGCTTCCTGTACAGCCGTACCGCATACACCTTTGCCGACCGGAATGCGCATGCAGGCTGCCTTGCCCTGAAAGGGGCCCAGCGCGAGCTCACCCTCGCGCATCAGATAGAATCCGGCCCAGTTAAGGTCCGGAAGTGCATCAAATAAAAGCGCTGATATATTCGCATAAACCGTCATGTCCCAGGGCGCATCTTCGATAAGCGCCTGTGCCTGCTCTGCAAGCAACTGATAATCTGTCATTTTCTGTATTCCTCCATATTCTTTTCTCAGGATCTTAAATCGCATATCCCACACGTTTCAGATAGTCCACGCTGGCCTTTACATTGACGCCCCGGCAGCAGGCTGCGCTACAAGGGATCACCTAAACAGGTACTGATATTTTCGCCGCTGTTCGATAAGAATCCGCTCTACTCGATCGGTGAGTGATTGTTCGTATATTGTTAAATCGGCTAACGCGGTATGAATGTCACTTGGCGAAAATGAAAAGTGAATTTGCCGGCCGTACAGTTCTTCGGCGATATCAAGCTGTTCGTCAAAAGAATCGCATATGGTTTTTGCGTGCACATTTTTCATCTCTTCATAAAGCTCGATGCCGAGAGGATAATCCATTGTGGTATCAGACATAAGCGCTGCGCCGTTATCGTATACGGGACATAACTTGAAACGCCCGTTGCCATCAGTCAGAACAGAGATATTGTGTGTGTGCCGGTCTTCATTTAGAAAGAAAGCATCTATGGTAAAAAGCTTACAGATATATATGCCAAAATCAGTCAGACCGGTTGCGCGTTCAACCTGTTCAACCAGATACTGCAAGCGAGCTTTATGATCCGAAATGCCGTATATGCCCCGGTTTAAACCGGTTCCGTAAAGATTCTTGAATAGTCGCTCAAGCGTTATGATCTGCCACCCGTCTGAAAAGTCCGGGCTTTTACATCCGCGATAAACCTGTTTTTTATAACGGATCTCCTCAGGTTCATAGGGAACATACTCATCTCTTGCCAGCGAAGAAAAGCCGAGCAGCTTGGAGACTGTACATTCTGCCAGCCCTTCATAGCCCAGCTGGTCTGCCTTGTACCAAACACTGTCTTTTTCCCACTTTAGTTGATTTCCTTTGGAGGATCGCCTGCCGGTCTCCTGAAGATCCCCTTCAAATAATTCGATCATGCATTACCTCTCAAGGCGTATCCAAAACCGATCATCAGCCATGCGTCCTTGCGTTTTTTCAATGATCAGGATCGGATCGTAGAACGGAATATCAAGATGTTCCAGTTCGAGCTTAATCTTGTCCCTTGTTTTGGGAAAGCATCTTGATTCGATAAATTCTTCGTAGTCTTCGAATGTCGGCTCCGTATTTTTTCCGAATGCGCGGAAGAGAATATCATTTGTATAATTTCGTATTTCTACCCGCCGATTCATCTCATCAACATCAAT
>JAIKWO010000017.1 GCA_024684675.1 Lachnospiraceae bacterium | reverse complement strand
TAGACGGCAGCACGGGTTTTCTCATAAGAGAGCGCGACAGTGCGGATTTGATCCAAAAGGTGGAAAAATTCCTGCAGATGTCGTATGATGAGAGGAAAGCGATGGGCAAAAGAGCCCGCACCTACATGGAAGAACATTATGACCGTCAGATCGTCGTAGAGCGCTATTTACAGGCGATCCGCGAGATCACGGGTTAGAGAAAGAAGGAACTGTTTATGAGTTTATATGAAAAGTTAGTAAGCGGCGAAGAGAAGCTGTCTCTTGTGGGACTTGGTTATGTCGGCATGCCGATCGCAGTTGCGTTTTCCAAGAAGATCAAGGTCGTTGGTTTTGACTTAAACGAGAAGAAGATTGCAGCGTATAAGAGCGGCATTGATCCGACAAGAGAAGTGGGCGATGAAGCGATCGCTGCCTGCAAAGTCGACTTTACATCCGATGAGAAAAAGCTGCAGGAAGCACGTTTTCACATCGTAGCCGTTCCAACGCCGGTCAATCCGGATCATACGCCGGACTTAACGCCGGTTGAAGGCGCGAGCCGCGTGCTGGGTCGCAACTTACAGAAAGGTTCCATTGTTGTATTCGAGTCGACGGTGTATCCCGGTGTTACGGAAGATATCTGTGTGCCGATTCTGGAGAAGGAGTCGGGCTTAAAATGCGGCGTTGATTTTAAGATCGGTTATTCACCGGAACGTATCAATCCGGGCGATAAGGTGCACAGACTCGAGACGATCACCAAGATCGTATCCGGTATGGATGATGAGACGCTCGATACGGTTGCGAAGGTATATGAGCTCGTTGTAGCAGCAGGCGTACATCGCGCGGAGAGCATCAAGGTTGCCGAGGCTGCAAAGGTTATCGAGAACAGCCAGCGCGATATCAATATCGCATTTATGAACGAACTGTCCATCATCTTCAACAAGATGGGCATTGATACGAAGTCGGTACTGGAAGCGGCCGGCACAAAATGGAATTTCTTGAAATTCTCTCCGGGTCTTGTCGGTGGTCATTGTATCGGCGTCGATCCGTATTATCTGACATATAAGGCGGAGGAGCTTGGTTATCATTCGCAGATTATCTTATCCGGTCGTCGTATCAATGACGACATGGGCAAGTATGTGGCGGAAAGCCTTGTAAAGAACCTGATCAAAGCGGGTATTCCGGTTCGCAACGCAAAGGTGGCGATCCTGGGCTTTACATTCAAAGAGAACTGCCCGGATACGCGTAACACAAAGGTGATCGATATCGTGAACGAACTTCGTGAGTACGGCATTGAGCCTGCGATCACAGATCCGGTGGCGGATGCATCCGAAGCAAACCGTGAGTACGGCGTAACCTTTACGGAATTTGGCGAGATCAAGAACATGGATGCGGTGATCCTTGCGGTATCGCATGAAGCGTATGATTCGCTTACCATGAAAGATATCGACGCACTTTTTAATCCGTCTCATTCGAAGAAAGTCCTGACGGATGTGAAGGGCGTTCTCGACAGAAAGGCATACGAGAGGGCAGGTTACCTCTATTGGAGACTGTAATCTGCGACCCATGCGCATGATCAAAGAACAAGAACAACAGATTAATAAAATAACTACCGCAAAAGGCGCGAAGCAGCTGATCCTGCTTGGCTCCTTTTTGTCATTTTTTGCGATCTTGTGGTACTTGGTGCCTCTTGGTATCTTTCCGGACTCCGGATCGTACATTGCGATGCAGAACGGGCGCGAGCCGCTCTATCCGATGTTTCTTGCTTTTTTCCGCAGAGTCTTTCATGAAGGGGATACGCTCGAGTGGCTTGCTGCATCGGGACAGCTGGATTCAGAAAAGGGCTGGCACTTTTTGAACAAGTGGCCCGCGCTTCATGTTTCCACGTTTTTACAGAGTCTCCTTGCGGGATACGGCTGCTACAGACTGTTCGTGAGCGTGAGAAAAGTGTTCCATACCAAGCTGTTTCTTTCGATCCTTGTTGGACTCGCTACGTTGATCCCGTATGTGCTGACGCCGCTTGCATCGGCATCCGGCATGATGCTCAATAAAGCTGTACTGACGGAAGGCCTTGCGTTTCCGTTTTACTATCTGTTCATTGCGGCGCTGATTCGGGGCGTATTTGCAGATCAAGCTGCGGAACGTGATGGACAAGACGGCAAGACTTTCCTTGGGGAAAAGGTGCGTGCCTATGCGCTTGCGCTTTTCTATGCACTTCTTCTCGTTCTTACGAGGAACCAGATGCTGGTGGCGCTTGGCTTGTGGTGTTTGTGCATGCTGTGGGAGATTGTTTGTGCAAAAACGGGGAAGGGGCGTATTCTTACGGTTGCGCTGCTGCTTGTTTGCGTTTTTGGATTCTTTGGGCTTCGCTCAGGCGCAAATGAGATCTATAACCGCAACGTGCATGCCGGTTATCGCGGGACGGATACGGGCAGTTATAATCTATTGACGACAGCGATCTATCTGACGAATCCGGATGATATCACGAAGATCGAGGATGTGCGTTTGCAGGCACTTTTCCAAAAGATGTATAATGAAGCTGATACGCGGAAGTTGACGAGCGCTTATGCGGGAAGCGGACTTTTGACAAGAGCCTATCACTACGAGGATTGCTACGATGCGATCGGACTTGAGATCCAGCAGCCGATCCTCTTTGGAGATGCGGCAGATCGGGGCGTTTCGGATGATGATGCGCTGAATGAGGTTGTGCGTGAAGCGAATGCGATGGTTCATGCGCTTGCGCCCGCGCTCTTTGGAAGATATATCGTAAATTATGTGTGCACCTGCGCAAGCGGCTTTACCAGATCGATCGCGGCAAGCGGGACGATGCTCGGATTCGCAGCACTTGTATTCTATGCTGCGGCGATTATTCTTACGGCGCTTCGGCTTAAGAAGGACAGAAAAGATCCGCGCGCATGGTTTATGGTATTCGCACTTGCGGCGATCGTTGTGAATGTGTGTGCGACATCGCTTATGATCATGTGCCTGTCGCGGTATATGATCTATAATATCGCGCTTTTCTATATTGCGGGCGCGGTATTGGTGTTTGGAAGGAAGGAAAGGAAGCCATCGCCCAGCGGCGATGCCCCTGAATAGAAGTCGCAAAGCGCCTAAGTACGCCTCGATTGACATCTACACGAAGACGTGTTAATGTTTGATTGAGGAGAGGTCACGATGGGCGAATATTTCAGTGTAACAGAATATGCCAAGCGAACCGGAAAAGATCCCGGGAATATCAGGCGGATGCTGATCAGCGGAGATCTTCCGGGTGAAAAGATCGGAAGACAGTGGGCGATTCCAAAGAGTGCTGTCTGTCCGGAGGATAAGCGTGTTACGAGCGGCAAATACCGAAATTGGAGGAAGCAGCTCGAGGTGGCGCGTAATAATCCGGAACTGATCAGGTCGCTGAAGCAGATGTGTGCGAAGTTGTCCGGTGTGTATGGCGACAGCTTGGAGAAGATCGTTTTGTATGGTTCATATGCGCGAGGTGAACAGACGGAGGAATCCGATGTGGACGTCGCGCTCGTTTTGCGTGAAAAGGAGACGGAAGCGCAATATAATCTAAAGGTCGACTTAGTCGTAGATTATGAATTGGAACATGATGTCGTGCTTTCAACGATCACGATCGAGATAGCTCATTTTGAGGAGTGGAGACGTGTGTTACCATTTTACAAAAATATCGAGAAGGATGGTATTACATTATGGCAGGCAGTGTAGAAGAACTTTCACTTTATCGATATGAGATGAGCAGGGATGCCCTTTCCGATGCGATTCTAATGTTTGAGAACGGCAGATATAAAAACGCGCTAAATCGGGGATATTATGCAATCTTTCATGCAATGCGTGCTGTGAATGCATTATCGGGATTTGATAGCAGTAAGCACAGCGGTGTGATCGCACATTTCAACCATAATTATGTGAAAGAGGGTATATTTCCGGGCAATCTATCACAAATTGTTCGGCTTGCCTCCGATAATCGTACAAAGGCTGATTATTTGGATTTCTTTGTTGCCTCTAAGGAAGAAGCCGAAAAGCAGATTGAGCGTGCGAAGGAATTTCGAAAATATATAGCAGACTATTTAAAGACACAGGGGATATTAGAATCCGAAGATGAAGTGTAATGAGGAGATGAAAGAATAGTGGGTTTTAGAGAACTTCAATTTGACAAAAGTGACGTGTTTTTGGTAACGGGCGGCGCCGGTTTTATCGGTTCGAACCTGTGCGAAGCGATCACGGATATGGGATATACGGTAAGATGCTTGGACGATCTCTCGACCGGCAAGCAGGCGAATGTGGATTTCTTGATGGATCGCCCGAACTATACGTTCATTAAGGGTGATGTCAAGGATCTTGATACCTGTATGAAAGCCTGCGAGGGCGTGACATATGTGCTCAATCAGGCAGCATGGGGGAGCGTTCCGCGAAGTATCGAGATGCCGCTTTTTTACGAAGAGAACAACATTCGCGGCACGCTCAACATGATGGAAGCCGCTAGGCAGAACGGCGTGAAAAAATTCGTATACGCCTCCTCTTCTTCCGTTTACGGCGATCATCCGGTGCTTCCGAAAGTGGAAGGGCAGGAAGGGAATCTTCTCTCTCCATATGCACTGACGAAGCGCGCCTGCGAGGAGTACGGGAAGCTCTACACAAGACTCTACGGCCTTGATACTTATGGTCTTCGCTATTTCAACGTATTCGGCAGAAGGCAGGATCCGGATGGCGCGTATGCGGCGGTTATTCCGAAGTTTATCAGAATGCTCTTACGCGGCGAGGTGCCGACGATCAACGGTGACGGAAAGCAGTCGAGAGATTTTACCTATATCGACAATGTCATTGAGGCGAATCTCCGTGCCTGCAAGGCGGATCATGAAGCGGCCGGACAGGCGTACAATATCGCGTACGGCGGCAGAGAGTATCTGCTGGATATTTACAAGGAACTTTGCAAAGCGCTTGGAACGGATATCGAGCCGAAATTCGGTCCCGACAGGGCAGGGGATATCAAGCATTCCAATGCGGATATCACAAAGGCCAAAAAGATGCTTGGCTACGATCCGGATTATGACTTTGCGAAGGGGATCGCGCTTGCCATCGACTGGTACAAAGAGAACCTAAGTAAATACTGATTTAATCAGTATTTACTTAGTAGTCTCCGACGAATGGAAGGCAATGGGAAAAGACCTGGGGGAGGTCGTCTATGGTTCGTATGCTCCATATCGTGGGATCCATGTCCCCGAGCGGAATCGGCAACTTTATCATGAATGTCT
>JAIKWO010000013.1 GCA_024684675.1 Lachnospiraceae bacterium | reverse complement strand
ATGCGATCATACACAGTCTAAATGCGCTCGGTTCCATCATGCGGTACAGGTAAAATGCAAATGCCACATGCACGATCGCCATCAGCATCATCTGCAAATGACGCATCCTCTGAAGTGCTTCCCAGTTATCCGCAAGCAGATGCGCCATCACCAGACAAAATACCCATGTCCAGCGATGAACTACATATCCGAATCCATTCATCACATGACTGAAGTATGGAAGACCGATTGCGGCAAGACAAAGCAAGAGCGTAATCCATGCCCACTTTTTCTGTTTCCATCCGAAAACCATCGCCATGATCGCAGCGAGCACCACCGGTGCGACGCCAAGCGGAATGCCGTTGTCGTTATAGATATCTGTTATCGTTGTCGCAAAAAGCAGAAGTTGTTTATAAAATGCCGTATCAAACAGGCGTGGAATATCGATTGCGAGACCGACACGCTCGTTGGCAAGAAGCTTTTCGATCACAGGATACAAAATCGGAAGCGACAAGAGCAGCGCCACAATGTATGCTACGGTCAGCTTTGCGATTGTGAACAGTGCTTCCTTCAATCCGCTGGCAAACTTTTTGTGTATCGCAACACTCAGCCCATACACGCCCGCCAGGATCGTCTGCATATAGAAGAAGTATATCCCCGATACAGCCGCTAGCAATGTCGCAAGCGTAAACGGTAGGAACTTTTTCTCAGAAAATGCCCTATCGATGCCATATAAGATCAATGGAAATGCAATAAACGGCCACATGAAAGAGACCCAGCGCACGCCCGCCATCAGCATGAATCCGGAGAAGACATAGACCAGCGCGCAGACTGAAAGTCCCTCCTCCGGAAGCTTCCGATATCGGCAAAATACCATAAAACTGAGTCCTGCCAGATACATCCTTAAGAATAGAAGGAATGTATAAAGCGCCTCCATATGGGAAAGCGGCACGAAAACTGCTAGCAGATTCAGCGGATCACCAAGTCCATAATAATGGAGTGTTCCGATGATATCGCTCCCGAGACCGATCGACAGATCCCACTTCGGAATCGCCGGCTGGAATTCCACAAAGATCGATCGCACAATGCGTCGCAGCCACTCTCCTATATAGCAAAGCGTATAGTAATACTGATCAAGGCCGTCCGAGTATCGCAGCAAGGATTTGTGATTCAACCATAGAGGCAGAAAGACCACGCCGACGCCGATTGCAAAGAATACCGTGTATATAAAAAGTGTTTTTCGTTTTTCGTTCAACATGTTTTCATCATATCACAATATGCTATAATAGTCCCAGC
Source organism: Lachnospiraceae bacterium (assembly GCA_024684675.1). Classification (GTDB taxonomy): domain Bacteria; phylum Bacillota; class Clostridia; order Lachnospirales; family Lachnospiraceae; genus VSOB01. The sequence goes on along the minus strand of JAIKWO010000013.1, from coordinate 3,218 downwards.
AAATCCAAAGGAGATTCCATGAAGAAGGTTCTGTTCATCGGCTCAACCGTAGCCGATGTCATCATTCATATTGACCGTATGCCACGAACGGCAGAAGATGTCAACGTATCCAGTCAGACAACACGCCTCGGCGGCTGCGCATACAATGCATTCCATGCGTGCCAACTGTTTGACGTACCGGCCATCCTATTCTCTCCGATCGGCACCGGCGTGTACGGTGACTTTGTGAGAAAAGCGTTCGATGAGCGCGGCATCCAATCTCCGATTCCACCCGTGAATAGAGACAACGGTTGCTGTTATTGTTTTATTGAGCCATCCGGCGAGCGGACTTTTATCTGCCACCAGGAGGCGGAATACTATTTTGAAGCAGAATGGTTTGATCTCGTCAATCAGAGTGAACTTGCAGGCGTATATGTCTGCGGCCTCGAGATACACGATAAATCAACCGCAGGAAACATCGTAACGTTCTTGGAACCTCTTCACGATATTCCGATCTACTTCGCGCCAAGCCCGCATATCTGCGAGATTGACAATACAATGATGGCACGCATCCTTGCCTGTCATCCAATCCTGCATGTAAATGAGCGCGAGGCAACTTCTTTTGCCAAAAAATTAGCTCACTTACATGGTGATCCGGAACCTGCATCCATCGAAGATGCTGCGCAGGTCTTACAGAAGCAGACCTCCAATACAGTCATCATCACACTCGGCGCTGCCGGAGCACTCCTTTGTGAGAAAGGCAAGCGCACGCATATTCCAGGCCTACCCGCCAAGCAAGTTGACACAACCGGTGCCGGCGATTCACATATCGGCAGCATCATTGCTCGCCGATATCTCGGCGACTCCTTTGCAGACGCCGTCGCCGTCGCCAATCGCGTTTCTGCCGCTGTTGTAGAACATGTCGGCGCGCAGATTGAAGAGTTGCCTTTCGCGTAGGATTCTCACGCCTCGTTTAGCACACACGCAAACTACATTTCGCGTAAAAAAGCCTCTCGGACAAAACATCCGAGAGGCCCTTATCTTTTATCATCAGATAATAACTATACTTCCCATTCCTTTTCTTTCAGGTTCGTGTAGATATACACACCTGCAGATACGGAGCAGATGAGGAACATGATGACGGAAAGCGCTGCGGAGCGATTCCACTTCATGTACTTGTTGAACTGGTCGAAAAGGGCGATGCCCAGCATCTTCGGCGAGTTGCCACCCATCAGGTAAGGGGTTGTGAAGGAGCCGACATTGGTCATGAAGACGAATGTGCCTGCGATTACAACGTCCTTAATGGAAAGCGGAAGAATCATGTGCGTGAATACCTGCCATTTGGTTGCGCCAACATCTCTTGCGCCCTCAATGATGGAATCCGGGATGGCACCAAGACCAGCCGTAATCATCAGAGCTGCAAACGGGATGTTGAACCAAAGGTTCATAATGATCATACCGCTGGCATGATACATCAGACCGAGAGTCCAATCCTGTCCGAAGTGAAGACCGATACGGTTGATCACACCGGAATCACGAATGATCGTGATCATCGCATATACCGCGCACATTGCGGGTACGAAACGAGGCAGTAAATAAAGCGTACCGATGGTCTTGGCAATCTTGGACTTTACAAAGCGGAGGTAAAGTGCCAGAAGGTATGCCACAAAGATCGCGATCACAACCGTCATCACGCAGACATACAGCGTGAAGAGGATATTGGAAAGCTGCGACTTCTCAGTAAAGAAGTATGTGTAGTTCGCCCATGTGAACTCGCCGGTCTTTTCATCCTGAAAGCTCTGCATAACCGCCGTTATGATCGGGTAGGTTACGGACAGCATGACCACCATAAATGCCGGAAATACCAAACCGTATGCTACCAAATATGATTTCAGTTTCTTACCCATGTGTCTAAATCTCCTTAGTTACCTGCACCGATTTCGTTGTCCCATCTCTCGTTGAACTGTGTGGACAGATCGCCGATAGACATCAGACGGAAGTTATCAACGGAAAGTTCTTTCAGATCTTCATAACCTGTCATATCCATTGTATTGGCATCGATCAACGGAATAGCAGCCATCTGCTTCAGCATGATCTCCTGTGCCTGTGCGGAAAGCATGTAGTTGATGAATGCATAAGCGCCGTCTTCGTGAGAACCGAAGGTCGGGATTACAAGAGACTGAAGAGAACCTGTGAAAGGCTTGTCTGTCAGCTGTGTGATCTTGATGGAATCCTTGATCTCACCCTTTGCTCTCTGAGAGAGAACCATATCAGCCCAGTTCGGGCACATATCGATCTCACCCTGATTCAGAAGATCCAGTGTACCCTGGTTCTTTGCAACGTATACAACATCGCCACCGGACTGATACATGGACTTGCCAAGGTCTTTGAGGTATGCAAAGCCTTCATCCCATTCGGAAACCCATTTCTCATCGGAAGATGTCAGAGCTTCTTCAGGAAGGAAGTTGTAAACCGCTGTACGTGCGAAGGAATCGCCTGCGCCACCGGTACCCGGCTGGTTGTAGCCGAAGCGACCCGGGTTAGCCTTAATCCAGTCTGCAAGCTCGCCGACTGTCTTCGGAGGTGTTGCAACCTTTGCGCTATCATATGCAAGGATAACGGTTGTTCCACGATAAGGCTGGCAGTAATCTGTAGCGATGGAGCTCTTAGCTTTTACGCCTGCGGCGTTCGGGATCTTGGAAGCGTCAAGCTTCACGAAGGATTCCTCACCGATCAGGGATACCATCTTGGAAAGGTCATCACCGGAAAGATCTACGATATCGTAGTCTGTATCCGTCTCGCCTGCTTTCTTTGCAGCTGCAAGCATATCTGTCAGTGTCTGTGTACCTGTACCGGAAAGCATGAACTGCAGTTCTACTTCATACTTGCCTGCGTATTCGGAATTTGTGTTGAAGTCTTTGGTCAGTGTGTCAAAGATCGCGTTAACGTTCTCGGAACCGGTAGCCCAGAGCGTGATCTTCTGAACTTCGCCGGATTCCGCTTCTTCCGCGGGTGCTGCCTCTGCTGCGGGAGCTGCTGCTTCTTTAGCGGGTTCTGCCGCAGGAGCTGCTTCCTGTGATCCGCCGCAACCTGTGAGCGTTGCTGCTACCATTGCGCCAACTGTAAGGATGGCTAACAGTTTTTTCATTTTCATATCTTTCTCCCTTTCTTCTTCTTTTGTGAAAATACATCCACAAGTTCTATCTCAAATCCCCGGAGAGCACCGAAGACCTGTGATC
>JAIKWO010000190.1 GCA_024684675.1 Lachnospiraceae bacterium | reverse complement strand
TCATATGTTAGCTGCTTCTGTTCAAAGTGAAGGCTTTATCGTATCTTATGCAGAAGACTGCAAGGATGATTTTGATGTTATTCGTGATCATATCGTGAAGGCGGCGGAAACAGCCGATGTTATGATCACGACGGGCGGCGTCAGCGTAGGCAAAAGAGATCTTGTTGCAGGCGTTCTATCGGATATCGGAGCCAAAGTTCTCTTTACCCGCATCAATATTCAGCCCGGAACGCCGACGATCGTAAGCAGATACAAGAATACGATCATTCTCAGCCTTTCGGGGAATCCGTATGCGGCTCTGGCCAATTTTGACCTGTATTTTCCGCCGCTTGCGGCCAAGCTGACAGGGTGTGATGCGCTTGATACGGTAGTCGGTGAAGCCGTATTATGCGATCCATATGACAAAGTGAACACAATGCGAAGGCTCGTGCGGGCATATGCGGATTCGGGGAGAGTTTACCTTCCGGCAGACAGACATATGTCATCGGTCTTCGGAAATATGCATACATGCAACTGCTATATCGATATACCGGCAGGTACACAGGTATCGGTTGGCGACACGGTTTCGGTAAGAAGGATGAAGTTTACATGAAGCGGAACATATCGGTAGGGATTCTTGCCGGCGGAAAGAGTTCCCGGATGGGAACGGACAAGGCGCTGATCCGGATCGGCAACGAACGTATGATCAGCAAAATTGCAAAAGAACTGGGCGTTTTTTCCGAGATCATTGTTTCTGCCGGTCAAAGCAGAGCATATGAGGATCTGGGATTTGACACGGTTTATGATGAAAATGTGGAAGTAGGGCCGATGGAAGGCATCCGGCAGGTTCTTTTGCATGCCGGCGAAGAGTATGTCTTTATCTGCGCGGCAGATATGCCTTTTATCAGTAAAGAACTCGTTTCTTACATGACAGGGTATATCTCTTCGGATTATGATTGCTATGTCATTGCCGACGAGGAGCATATTCATCCGCTCTGCGCGATCTACAAAAAAAGCGTTCTTCCTGTAATCGAAGAGCTTATTGCAGAGAAAAAGTACAGGCTGCGCGAGATCTTTTCCCGCGTTGCAACCAAATATATTACACTTGAGCAAACTGTTTTTGACAAAAAAACGGTCAGAAACATCAATACACGCGACGAATTAAGAGAGGCGCTTCGGCCACTCGTTTTTTGCGTGAGCGGATTTTCCGACAGCGGAAAGACGGGGCTTGTTGAGCGCCTGATCAATGAATTTAAAAATGACGGACAGTCGGTTGGTGTGATCAAGCATGACGGGCATGACGATTTTTCGGATATTCCGGGAAGTGATACGGATCGTTTCTGGCGTGCGGGAGCCGTAAAGACTGCTATTTTTTCGGATACTAGGTATGCTCTTACCTGCGCACAGAAAACAGATCCTGCGTCACTTATCCGGATGATGTGTGCATCCGATGATCCGCCCGATGTCGTGATCATGGAGGGTATGAAAACTTCTTCCTATCCCAAGGTCGAGGTTGTGCGGCGTAAGATCTGCGATCAGAGCGTCTGTACGAAAGAATCCCTCATATGCATAGCAACTGACTGTATTTCCCCTAAAAGCGTCGATGTTCCGGTATTTGATCCGGAAGATGCGAAGGGGATTTTTTTATGCATCAAAAACTATTTCAAGAAGGAATTCGAAGGATGAAACTGGTAAAAACGATAGACGCAGTCGGACACGTCCTGTGTCATGACATCACACAGATCATCCCGGGAAAGTCAAAGGGACCGGTATTCAAGAAAGGCCATATCGTAACGGAAGAAGATATCTCTGTCCTTTTGTCAGTGGGTAAGGAGAATCTGTACATCTGGGAAAATCATGCCGGCATGCTTCATGAAGAAGAGGCGGCAATGATCCTTCGCGATATCTGCATAGGCGGATCGGACGATTTTCACGCTTCCGCTCCAAGTGAAGGGAAGATCACGATCATGGCTGCAAGAGAAGGACTCTTGAAGATCCGTTCAGACGCGTTGCTGGCAGTGAATTCTCTCGGCCGGATGATGATCGCAACCACAAATGCGAATCTGCCTGTCAGGGCGGGAGACAGCGTTGCCGGAACGAGGATCATTCCGCTGGTCATCGAAAAAGAAGCGATGGATGAGGCAGCGCGCATCGCGGGAGATGAGCCGATCCTAAAGGTTCTCCCGTTCTCGATTAAGACGGCAGGGATCGTTACGACAGGAAGCGAAGTGGCATCCGGCAGGATCCAAGATGCATTCGGTCCGGTTTTAAAGGATAAGCTTCGCGAATATGCTGTCGACGTGATTGCGCAGACGATTCTAGGAGATGATCCGGAGAAAATTACGGATGGGATCATGGCGTTTGCTGCCAAAGGTGCTGAATTGATCCTTGTGAGCGGCGGAATGAGCGTGGATCCGGATGATCGGACGCCGAAAGCGATTAAGGATACGGGTGCAAGGATCATATCTTACGGTGCGCCGGTCCTTCCGGGAGCGATGTTTCTTTTATCGTATCTAAAGCACGATGGGCGGCTGATCCCGGTTGTCGGGCTGCCGGGCTGCGTGATGTATGCAAAGCGGACGATATTTGACCTTGTGCTTCCGAGAATTCTGGCGCGTGAAGAGCTTACGGCCGAGGATCTTGCAAAGTACGGCGAAGGCGGCCTTTGTAAAAATTGTGTCAAATGTCATTTCCCAAACTGCGGATTCGGTAAATAAAACAGTCAATGAGGATAAAGTAAATGAACAGTCTTACACATATCGACAACAACGGGAATGCAGTCATGGTTGATATTTCCGAAAAGGATGTTACGGCAAGAGTTGCCGTGGCCGGTGGTTATATTTCCATGAGCGATGAAGCGATCATGGCGGTCACTGCCGGCACGGCGCCAAAAGGAGATGTACTTGCCACAGCCCGCATTGCAGGGATCATGGCTACCAAAAAGACGCCGGAACTCATTCCGCTTTGTCATCAGCTGCAGCTCTCCAAGGTAAGCATTGATTTTGAAGTGTGTCCCGAAGAAAGATGTATCCGATGCATATGCACCGTGAAGCTTTGTGGCAGAACCGGTGCGGAGATGGAAGCACTTTGCGGTGTCAGCACGGCACTTCTTACCGTTTACGATATGTGCAAGGCGATCGATAAGACGATGGAGATATCCGCTGTCCGCCTGCTCGAAAAAAACGGCGGGAAAAGCGGGCACTATGTAAGAAAAGAGAAAACGGATGAAAAATAGAATTAAAACAATTATGTTAACCGCTCTTTGCGCGATCATTCTCTGCGCGTGCGGTAATAAAGCTGCAAGCAAGACGGCAGCTCTTAACATTTTAGCTGCAGCGTCCCTGACGGATGCCTGCACGGAACTGGAAACAATGTATGAAAAGGAACATCCGAATGTATCACTGACGTTTTCCTTCGCAAGTTCCGGCGCGCTTCAGACGCAGATTGAGGAAGGCGCGCCTGCCGATCTGTTCTTTTCTGCAGCCAAGAAGCAAATGGAAGCGCTCAATCAGGAAGGCTTAATGGACAGCGCAAGTATAACGGAACTGCTTGAAAACAAAATCGTACTGGTCGTTCCTGCATCGAGCGATCAGAAAATCTCATCTTTTGAAGATGTTGCCGGCGACAAGGTATCGATGATTGGCCTAGGCGATCCGGAGAGCGTACCGGCAGGCCAGTATGCTGAGGAAGTGTTCACATCGCTTGGCAATTTGGATGCGGTCAAAGCCAAGGCCAATTACGGAAGTGACGTTCGCACGGTTCTGACATGGGTGGAAGAAGGCTCGGTTGACTGCGGCGTGGTCTACCAGACCGATGCTTTTACAACTGACAAGGTGAAGATTGTTGCCATTGCACCGGAAGGCTCCTGCAAGAAGGTTATCTATCCGGTCGGAATCGTAAAAGCGACGAAGAATCCCGAGGCAGCGCAGGCGTTTCTTGCATTCTTA
>JAIKWO010000166.1 GCA_024684675.1 Lachnospiraceae bacterium | reverse complement strand
CTCGGTGTACTCCCGCTCCTCTTCATAAGGGAAAAGGGGCTCAATATACGCTGTCACATCCGGATCGTCATACAGGCGAAAAAGTGCAGGCAGATCATCTGTCGTAATCTCACGGATGCGAAGCCTCTCCGTTATCATGACCGTCTCCGGAATACCGCACAGTCGGTGGTACATCTTCGTGTAATCTGCAAGCGATACCTGCTCTTCATCCTCCACGACAAACGGAAAGCAGGTCATATCAAGTTCTCTTGTCTTCTCATTCAGGATGGGCACACATTTTGCTCCATGAGAAAAGAGCGCCAGGAGCAAATCCGGCTCATCCGATATATGCAGTTGTCCGCCTTCGATCTCCAGGCATTTGTGCATTGCCGCTCCTCCAAAGTCAACCTTTACGAATCCATGTGCATCCGATAAAATAGAGTTGCTTTTATTCAACTATCATAGCAGAAAGGAATCCATATGAAAAATCCGATCGTTACATTTGAAATGGAAAACGGCGACATCATTAAAGCAGAACTGTATCCGAATGTCGCGCCCAATACAGTAAACAATTTTATCAGCCTCGTAAACGCAAAGTTCTACGATGGACTGATCTTTCACCGTGTCATTAACGGTTTCATGATTCAGGGCGGCTGCCCCGACGGCAATGGGATGGGAGGTCCCGGCTACAGTATCAAAGGTGAGTTTTCGGGGAATGGTTTTCAGAATGACTTAAAGCACACGGAGGGTGTCCTTTCCATGGCAAGAAGCATGATGCCCGACTCCGCGGGAAGCCAGTTCTTTATCATGCACAAGACATCTCCGCACCTTGACGGTGAATACGCTGCATTCGGTATGGTCATCGAAGGCATGGAGAATGTAAACAAGATCGCGGAATGCAACACAGACTTTTCCGATCGTCCGCTTGAAAAGCAGGTTATGAAGTCCGTAACTGTTGAGACTTTCGGCAAGACGTATCCGGAACCTGAGAAAATGTGACGCATACATATTTTGTTCACATTTCTTTTAAAAAATCTTAATTTACATAATATTCTTTATTCAAATGTTACCGCTATACTAAAACCATAGAAAGGCGGAGAGCACAGTACTAACATTACTTTTAAATAGCTTTTTCATAATAATGCCAAGTGAGCAAGGCTCACTTGGCATCCTCCCTTTTTAGGGGCTTTTTTCTTATCTCTATTCCCATCTGGGGAGCTTTTTATCCCCGTTCGCTACATCTTCCCTTCGAACCACCTTGTTGCCGATCTTCTCGTTGTAGTAGTTATCCAGGTAGACGTAATAATCATCGATACCCATGCGTTCAAGCTGGCGGCCGATCTCCTGATGCCAGAGACTGACAATGATGATACGGTCGTCTTTTCCGTGAAGCTTGGAAAGTTCTGCAGGATCTCTTACCTCCACGCCGTAAGCCTGTTTGCCCCATTTTCCGGGATCATTATCAAATGTACAAACCACCTGATCACGCCGATCAAATCTCTCCAGCCAGATTCTGAGAGAATCCGCCGCACCGAACAGGTAGATCTTCTTTCCGCCTATTCCATCCAGCATGCCTGTATAGCGGCGGACGTAATACTCGTACCCTTTTTGCGTATCGAAGAACCATGCGTTTGGATAACTTGCTCTTGCACCCGTCGGCCATCCCCAGTCTCCGTACACTTCCGTTAAGATCTTTCTTGGCTTTGCCGGAATCCGCACTTCCAGATCTTCAAATCTGCCGATACATGCAGGCTCAAACCATTCCTTCAGATAGACAGCGGCTTTCTTTTCCGGATTCGCAATAGACGGCGTATGATAAGCGCCCATGCCCGGAAGTTCTGCCAGGGGAATGATATCGATCGATATCCCGAGATGGCCGCTGTTCTTTAAGCATTCGATAAAATCTTCGCGAAATTCCGTCGTTCCGTTCTTACGAAGATGTGCAAATCGCACTGCGGCATGGTCCTGCGGCGTCTGAAGCGTAAACTTTGACGTATCGAACCATTCTCCGTGTGCACAGAGGG
>JAIKWO010000154.1 GCA_024684675.1 Lachnospiraceae bacterium | reverse complement strand
CGCAAGCGGAATGATCAGTGTCTGCAGTGTCATCGGTACGCCGCCCGGAAGCGGTATACCAGGAAGCTGCGAGATCACGCAAATGATCGCTGTAAAAATGGCAATGTAACAAATTGTAAACGTCTTGCTGTTTCTTTTCATAATCCTACCCCGTATTTCAAATATTGTTCGTTAGATCCGATAATCGCCTTTTTCGGTTCCTCAAAACATCCCTAAATATATTAAGTCAAGTCATCATTGTCAACCACGATATTGCACTTGGTTTACAATCCACATGGATAAAATGTGTGAATGCAAGAGTGCGATTTTCTGAAAACTGTATAAACTCCTCGTTTTTGTTGAGTTTTTCTTCAATTCCTTGTATGATGAAACTATAGTTTTGAAGTAAACCATCAGGAGGTTCCACATGAAAGCAAACATGATCTCATTTGTTAAAAAACTTGTTCCCGTTTTCGCATTCGTATGTGCTGCTGTTGTGCTGGCGATTCCCGCTAAAGTACAGGCTGAGGAAACCGCAGGCGAGTGCCTTGTTCTTGTCATCAACGATCAAGCAGGCATGGGAAGCATCGAATCTTACTACAACGGTCAGAAATTCACGGATTCCATTTCTGTTCCGCAGGGAAGCGTGATCACACTCCGCGCCGGATATAACCGCAGATGTACATTCGAAGGTTGGTGGATGAACAATCAGCTTTACAGACAGCAGCCCAATGTAGATGTTACCGTAACCGGTCCGATGTGTGTATTGACCGCAAAGTTTGATCAGCAGATGAGCTACAACAAGCAGGCAGAGCAGAAATTCACACAGACAAGCTGGGTTAACCAGAACTGCCGCTTTGTAAAGGGTAAAGAAGTGCAGTATGTTTCCGTTACCTCTTCCCTCGTTCTGCAGGGCGAAGCTTGCATCAATGCATTCAACCTGGTAAAGGAAGATTTTACGATTGCCAGAACCTATAACATCACCTTTACAAACCAGAAAAAGAACGAGATTCTTAAGAAGCTCGATGCTCCTGCTCAGTTTGTAATGCAGATTCCTGCACAGCTTCAGGCTGCAAACCGTGAGTTCCGCGTGATCAGCGTATTTGAAGGTCAGCCAACAGTCATGGCAGACGAAGACACCGATCCGACAACGATTACCTTTACAACCGATAAGGGCGGTGCATATGCAATGATCTACAAAGATGTAGTTGTAGCTGAACCGGTAGCACAGTAATCAATCGATAGACATGAAACAAGCCCCGTAGCGATACGGGGCTTTTGTTATCCTCTGGTATTCTGTTTAATACCTTTCGAATCTTATAAAGAAGCAGATTCAACTTCTTTAAGTGTCGGAATGGAATCCGTTGCACCCATGCGGGATACGGTGATCGCAGAAGCTTTTGCGCAAAGTGTCAACGCTTCCTTGATCGGAATATTCCTGCAAAGCGATGCCAGGAAGTATCCTGTAAAGGTATCGCCTGCTGCCGTCGTATCAACCGCTTTTACTTTAAAGATACCCTGCTTATGTGTCTCGTTTTGATCACGATAGATGACGCCATCTGACCCGAGCGTCAATACGATCCGTGCATCCGGATACTGCTTCGTCATCGCATCTAAAATCTTTTCCGGCTCAGTCTCACCGGAAATCTGTCCACCCTCGATCTCATTTAAAAGGAAAATTGAGATCTTCTTAAGATCACATTTTTTCAGCGCATCATCAAACGGCGACGGGTTCAAAGCGATCTGAAGGCCCTTCTCATAAGCCTTATCAATGATATAGTCAAGTTCATTGATCTCGTTCTGAAGCAGCAGAATGTCGCCCTTTTCAAAATGAGACACTACCGCATCAATGTTTTCTCTGGTCTGCTTTCGGTTTGCGCCGCCGTACAGAAGAATGCAGTTCTGTGCATTCTCATCAAGCTGGATGATAGCATGTCCGCTATTTTCGGGAACCGTCTTCACATAGTCGGCGCGCACACCGCTTTTCTTGCAAAGATCGATAAACGGCGCGCCCTCTTCACCAACCTGACCTGCCAGGTAGACCTCTGCACCCGCGCGTGCGAGCGAGATGGCCTGGTTCAAACCTTTTCCGCCGAAAAATGTTTCAAGTGAAGATGAATCGATCGTCTCCCCCGGCATAACCGCGTGATCCACGTGATACACGTAATCGTAGTTCAGTGACCCAAAATCCAATACCTTCATTGCAATACTCCCTTCTTATCTC
>JAIKWO010000117.1 GCA_024684675.1 Lachnospiraceae bacterium | reverse complement strand
AGTATAGGTACCGTAATCCGTAACGGTCGTGTTGCCGTTCATGGAACAGCCTTTTACCACGTTGACTTCCGCAAGATTCCCGTAATAATCGAGGTTGACGTACATCGTCTCGTCAACCGTTACGGCAGGTGCGGCTGCGCGCACGCCCGAACCGGAAGAAAGTGTCAGGATGATCGTTGATAACGCGATCGATACAGCTCTGTATGTCATTTTATTTTTCTTTTTCATCCGCATCATCTGCATCCCCTCCTTTCTCCAAAGCCGCCTGCTTTTTGATCATTCGCTTCTCTATCCATTTTGCTTTTAACTCTTTTTCTTTAAAGATCCACTTATCAAATACGGTCAAGAGCGCCGGCACGCCGAAGATAACCATCAGCATGCTCAAGAAGCCGCCACGGCCGATCAGATGACCGAGCGACGAGATCGCATCGACCGACGAGATCTTATAAACACCGTAGCCCGCGATCGTCAGGATGAGACCGGATGTGATGATCGACAGGATGCTTCGCTGCAAAGCGTCAAGTGCCGCTTTTTTTCGTTCGATGCCGCGTTCGCGGTTAAACATATAATTATTTGTTAAGAGGATCGAATAATCGACCGTCGCGCCAAGCTGGATACAGCTTACAACGATAAAGCCGTTAAACATGAAGCTCTCCGCCGACAAGTACGGGATGGTCATATTAAGGAACGTCGCCACATTGATCGGAATCAGCACCAGGATCGGCAACAGCACCGAATGGAACGCGATGCCGACAACAATCCCGACCGCGATCAGCGACAGGATATTTACCTTTGTATAATCCGGTACCATCAGTTCCTTTACATCAATGGTAGACGGCGTATTGCCGACGATGTAGGAATCGTCCGGATAATATTTCTTCATGATCTGCTCGAGCTTCGCACACGTTTCAAACGCAAGCGGGCTCTCGCTCTCCGTCTTGGTATAGACGAGCATTCGTGTGTAGCGATCCGTTCTGAGCTTACTGATAATACTGCCCGGTACGATACTCTCCGGAATGCCGACCGGCAGGATCTTGGACAGCGCGGTCACACTTTTGACAAAATAAAGATTCTCTACTTCATCGGCAAGCGCACGCTCTCTGATCGGTGTCTCGTTCGGCACCATCAAAAGGTAGAGATTGCTTCGTCCGAAGCGCTCCTCAATCTCGGCCGTATCCGTATATACCTTCGTACCGATACTCTTGCCGAGTGCACTGTTACCGAACGTAAAGTGGTTCATCGACTGCGCCACATAGCACGGGATCGCAAGAAAGATCATCAATACCAATGCGGCGTAACGCATTTTATATACAAACTTTGCCGTTTGTTTAAAGGACGGCATAATCTCTTTATGTTTTGTCTTATCGATCAGATCACCGAAGCGAAGGAGCAGTGCCGGCATCAGTAAGAGAACCGTGATCACGCTACAGATGATACTCTTTCCGAGTACCAGACCGACATCACGTCCGAGTCCGAAACGCATGATCAGAAGCGCCATGAAGCCGACGAATGTCGTCATCGCACTCGACAGGATCGGCACCGCGGATTCTTCGATCGCGCAGACCATCGCCTTGTCCTTATCTTCCGGATGCTCGTGCAGCAGTCTGATATAGGTATGCAGCAGGAACACCGAATAGTCCATTGAAGTCGCAAGCTGCAGGACAGCCGCCACGGAGTGGCTCATAAACGAGATCGTACCGAGGAACAGGTTGCTGCCCATATTCAGAAGGATCGCAACGCCCATGACAGACAGGAACAGAAACGGTTCCGCCCAGGAGTTCGTTGTCAGGATCAGGATGATCAGAATGAAGACAACGGCCGCCGCCATGATCAGCCTGATCTCGCTTGCCAGCGTCTCTTCCAGCGATTTATTCTCAACCGCCGGGCCGGAGAACTTACCCTTATCGCCCAGGAGCTTTTGAATCTTGCCGATCGCGATCTTGGTCTCGTCGGCGCTGTCGCCCTCTTCGAATGTGATATCCATCACCGCACAGCGGTCTTTATAATAATCACGCTCATTGTTCATTCGAAGGAAATCTTCCCCCATGAACACATCACGCTTCATCCATGTGACGGTATCGACCGTATCCACATCTTCTATCATCTGCTTGTACATGAACGCTTCATAGATCGATACGTTCTCGATCATGATACGTGCTGTACCGGGATAGCCGAACTGCTCCTCCATCAGATTGATGGCCTGCTTGGAGGTGGCATATTCCGGCAGATATTCCGTCAGGTCATAGTTAACGCGGACAAAAGGCGCATTGAGTGCACTCGTAAACATGAGGAAAAGGAACACCATCTCCATGATGTGGCGTTTCTTTACAATGGTTCTGGCTATGCCTTTTTCCTTCATCTTGCGAAGCCGCTCATCAGCCAGCTTCTGTGCTTCTCTAAGGCGCTTATAAGCCGCTCTTACCTTTTTTCGTCTTTTGCTGTTTGTAATTCTCTCAAAGTACTTCTTAATTTCTTTCAGCAAAATAATCCCTACTCTTTCATGATTCCTGTCACATATTTGGAGTATATCGGATAATTGTCTTCCTATAAATATGCAATCAGGCACTCATGTTACTATATTTGTGACATCTCATATTTAATGTCGCTATTATCTCACCATTATAGTCCATTTGTTGCGATATGTCTCACCCGGTATAATCGTGATGAGATCGGACTTCACCGTCATCTCTTCTACAACGCCGCCGCGCGCCTGCAATGATGTCCACGGCTCAATGCACACATACGGTGCTTCCGTTCCCGGCTTATGCCAGATGCCGAGATAGTTCATTTTCGGATAACGTAAAGTGACTTTTCTGTCATCCAGATCAGACTTCAGCGTCACCTCCCGACACATATGCTTTAAGAAAACGGCATCCTCATCAAACATCGCATGATCCAGTCGGATCTTCCTACCGCCTTCCAATATGTATTCCGGATCGTCACCGCTTAAGAAGCAATCCGGCGTAAAGCCGACACGCGCCGGGCGACATTCTTCCGTAAATTCCAGGTAGTAATCACTGAATTTGAGTCCTTTTTTCAGAGGTACATTAAAGCCGGGGTGCCCGCCGATACCAAAGTGCATGGGTTCTTCATCCTCATTCCGAACAAGGAACGATATCTCAAGAGAGCTTCCGTTTAAATGATATGACACCTCCAGCGTGAAATGAACGGGGTATTGCTGCAAACTTTTCTCATCTTCCGTGAGGATCAGTATGATCGACTCCCTTGTCTGCTCCTTCACGGAGAAATCGGTATGGCGCGCGAATCCATGCTGATTCATCTCGTACGTCTTACCACGCCAGGTGTACTTGCCATCAAAAAGCCGTCCGCAGATCGGGAAAAGGATCGGCGCATGACTCTTCCAAAAGGTCGGGTCGCCCTGCCAGATATATTCCGTACCGTCTTTGATCAGCGAGAGCGGTTCCGCGCCAGTCTGTCCGATCATGACACTGATCTGATTATTTGCGATCGTATATGTTTGCATCCTGCTACCTCCTGTTAGATTTATACTTATATATTGTATCACATTCGTAGCAGACATACATATACTTGTGTTTAAAATAAAACAGGAACCTCGCTTGGAGGTTCCCGTCGTATGGAGGGTATTTTTAGCAAATTTCAAGTCTGCCTGCCGTGATCAGCCTGCCGGACTTTCTGTCGAAGAGCAGGATGTCATTACCATTCACACTGATCTTCGCATCCTGGTCGATCGTATAAACACGGTTTCCGAAAACAACGCTTGTCAGAAGATATTCGCCCACTTTGAGTTTCAGAGTCGACTCCATACCGGTCGGCATCGCGCCGTAGATCGTAGCCGCAACATGACCGTTCTCTTCTATATTGATCGCTTCAGGACGGATACCAAGCACGTAGTCATCTTCCGTGATCATCGGTTCATCAAGAAGGCTCTCATCCTCTTCTTCTACCTTCTGAACATGGTATTTAAAGACTTCATCCTTGTTGGTTTTCTCAACCGCGCCCTTCTTTGCAAGGCGTTTCTTTTCTTCCTCTGCTTTGTCAAGGATCGACTGATCCCGGTCTGCTTTCCACTTCGCAAGATCAAGCGGCTCTGCGGGTACAAAGCGTGCCTTGATACCGCCCAGAATATCGAGAGCTACGTTGCCGTCTCCTTCGGCTTTTCCATTCGCATCCACGAAGTTCATGGACGGATTGCCGACGAAGTCTGCGACGAAAAGGTTTGCGGGACGGTTGTATACCTCAAGGGGTGCCGCATACTGCTGCAGCACGCCGTTGTTTACAAGGCAGATCCTTGTTGCGAGCGTCATTGCTTCCATCTGGTCATGTGTTACATATACAAACGTACTTCCCGTCTCCACGTGAAGTCTCTGCAGCTCATAGCGCATCTCGAGACGAAGCTTCGCGTCCAGATTGGAAAGCGGCTCATCCATGAAAAGCACCTGAGGTTCGGGAGCAAGTGTTCTCGCAATCGCGACACGCTGCTGCTGACCTCCGGAAAGCTCTGCCGGATAACGATCCATGAACATACCGATCTTGACGATGCGGGAGCACGCTCTGACCTTCGAATCAATCTCTTCTTTGGTGAGTTTTCTCTTTCGGATTATAGGAGCGCCGCCTTTTGTTACTTCGAACTTCTCGTTCAGCTCCATACCTTCCGCCTGATATTTTTTCTTAATGCCGGCAAGTTTTTCCTCATAGGTCACGGACTTGCCTTTTGCAAAAGTTATCGGATCGGATGCTTCATGCACTCTCAATGCGAACAGATCTTTTGCCGTATAAATCGAACACTTGAAGTTGTCGATCAGTTTTACATATGCCTTCTTCTCATCAAGGCGTCCGTTCTTGTCACGGCACTCTTCCACGAGCTCCTTTACTTTTGAGCCGCCCGAAAGTGCTCTGATCATATCCGCCGCCTGCTTTGCTTCCACATCGAGAACGGGCATTTCTTCGTTGATGTTCTTCAAGCCGAAAGAAATGTTTTCATATACCGTCATGTTGGGCCAGAGCGCATAGTTCTGGAACAGGAAGCCCACTTTTCTCTTGTTGGCCGGCACGTTGATGCCGGCATTGGAATCGAATACGACCTTGTCGCCAATCGTGATGCGACCTTCAGTGGGTGTCTCGAGTCCGGCGATCATACGAAGGATCGTTGTCTTGCCGCAGCCCGAAGGTCCCAGCAAAGTGATAAAAGAGTTATCGGGGATATCCAGGCTTACATTATCTACGCCAAAGAACTTGCCCCAACGCTTTGTAATATTTTCCAGTTTGATTTCCGGCATCTTACTTACCTCCTATGCCATCGTCCAGGCTTGCCCCGGTGAGTTTGTTAACCATCGTGTTGAATACCAGAATGGTAACGATCAGAATCAGGTTGATCGCACTCGAGAATGCATACAGTCCCATTTCATCGAAGTAGTCAAGCGTCGTCGACAGGATGAAGCCCTGTGTACACAAGAGCAGGAACAGAGACAGTTCTCGAAGGCAGGTCATGAACGGAAGCAGATATCCGCTGATAATCGATGATTTCTGGATCGGAATGATAATTTTGGTCATTCGTTTGATCCAGGATGCATTCTGGATGATCGCCGCTTCTTCCAACTCGCCGCTGATCTGAAGCATCGAGTTTAGTGAGCTCCTCGATGCAAACGGAATGTACTTTACGACACCCGCGATGATCAGCAGTGTATACGTATTGAAGAGGTTGATCCTCTCGTTCGAGAAGAGAATGAAGAACGCTGCGCCGACAGCGATCGAGGGCATCAGATAAGGGAGAAACGCTACGTTGTTTACGTAGTTTGCCCATTTGTTTCTTCTCTTCTTCGCAACCGCGTATCCAATCAGTGTTCCGATCGTACCGGCAATAAGTGCGCACGCCACGGCAACCATAAGCGTTCCAAAGAACGCGTGCCAGATTGTGCCGTTATAGAGAATACCGGGCTGGCCATACATACCGTTTTCGGTGATGTTCTCGTTGGTCGCCCACCACTTTGTTGTCAGGTATGCAAAGTTACCGCTGTACAGGAAGCTGTAGTCGCCGGGGTTCGGAAGGAACGTCTCAAGCGCAAACAGAAGGATCGGCCAGATACTGGTAAAAAACGTGATGATCATAAAGATAATCGCTACAACATATTTGCCCGCCTTGCCGATGCGAATCTTGGTCAGCTGTCCGGATTTACCGGTAACGGTTGTATAGTTCTTGCGGCTCTTCAGACTCATCTGGTTCATTCCAAGGATAAGTACACCGAAGAGCATCATAATAATCGCAAGGATACTCGCTTCACCGGTATATTTACTGTTCATGGAAATATACTTGGTGGAAAGCGTTGTAAAATTCAGATAATGGGGTACGGGGTAACTTCCCATGGCGCTTCCGAATACCAAAAGGATCGTAGAAAGAATCGCCGGTTTGATCATGGGAAGTGTGACCTTAAACATGATCTTGGTCTTGGGCGTATCCAGGATCGTGGCCGCTTCTTCTAGGTTCGCGTCCATATTCTTGAAAATGCCGCCAATCAGGATATAGGCAAACGGTGCGTAGTGAAGACCGAGCACCATGGCACTTGGGAAAAGTCCCTGACACCACCAGTTCGGAAACAGAATGCCGAAGAGCGATGCCAAAAGCCCGTCCGATGTTCCCGTCACTTTGTTGGAATAGAACATATGCTGCCATACAACCGCAAGTGTCCACTGCGGCATGATGTACGGGAAAATGAAGATCGAACTCAAATATTTTTTAAACTTCATATCCGTTCTGGTCACCAGGAATGCAAAGATTCCACCGAACAGAATGGAAATGAGGCAGGTTAATATCGACAATAATACGGTATTCAAAAGAGGATTCCAGAGATTCTCTTTTGCAAGTTTGCTGGTAAAAAGATCAATATAATTGACGATCGTATATCCGACGGTACGCTTGGTCAGATGCTGATCGATCGTACCCGGATGGATCTGGAAAGTGTCTTTGACGATCGCGACAACGGGTGCGACGGTACTGAAGGTAAGCACAATCCCGAACAGCAGCAGAATAATATTCTGAGGCTGTGAAAACCATGTTTTTACCTTATTCTTAAAAATCGCACGCTTGTCAGGTTTTGTGATTTCCTGCATGGGATGCTCCTTCTTTTTTTAAAAAGGGGATGCCACTTATGGCAAGTGACACCCCCTAGGGGATTACTTAGAACTTATTCGGGAGTATAGTGATCAAGTACATCGATCCAGCTTCCAACTGTGAAGGAAACGTCTGCACAGTAGATCGGATCCTCGAGTACAAGCTCGCCCTTGCCTTCAGCTGTCCACCAATCATATCCTCTGTCGTCTTTTGCAGGGAATTCGCCTGCGCCGCCCTGAGAATGATGATATTTCTCTTCGATCGCTTTCGCTACGGTCGGGTTAGCGGAGTAGCCACCCATATCTTTGCCCCACGCATCAAAACCTTCAGCTGTGTTGGTCATGTAAGCGATGAATGCACATGCCGTCCAAGGAAGCGGGCTGTTCTTTGTCAGGAACAGATAATGGCAGTAGCCATAGCCGCCGATACCGGTGTAGCCGTCTTCATAAGCTGCAACTTTGATGTTATTAACGGATACGCTCTTGGACTCCTCAACAGAACGCAGTTTGGAGTAAACAAGAAGACCGGACTGATCTTTTGCTGATGCATCTACAAGTGTGTTGCAGATCGGGCCGTCGTCTGTCTGTTCATTGTAGCTGTTTACCCAAAGCTTGATCCATGCAAGTGCGTAAGCGCCGTTTGCACCAAGGCCGAGATCCTGTGCGTCTGCCTGCATAGCCTGGATCGTAGGCTCGAAGTAAGCTTTCTTTGTCGCATCAAGTTTGTCATAAGCATCCTTCAGCCAGCCAGCATACTTATCTTCTGTCAGCATCATCAGGAAGTTCTTACCAACGATTTCGGAGTCAACACCCATAAAGAGCGGATGAGAACCTTCATATACGAAATCCCAGCAGTTTGTGAACTTCGCATCGCCTGTGCTGTTGTACATGAATACTTTGTTCAGTGTCTGAAGAGGAAGGAAGCCTTCGAAGTCATCAGCGGATGTGCCGTTTGCTTCTGCCCATTCCTTCGGGATGAATGTCTTTAAGATGCCTGTATCCACCATCTTGGACTGGATCTGGTTACCATCCTGGATCAGGGTCATCGCAAATGTACCCTCGCTCTTTAAAGAATCGGATGTCAGCTGCTCAAAGATCTTGTTGTTCTTGGGCTGCTGCCACTCAAATTCCATCGTGTAGTTAGAATCGATCGACTGCAGATACTCGATGAAAGTCGGAAGTGCGGATTTACCACGGCTGGAGTTACCTACGCCGTAGAAAGTCTTTCCGTTGGATTCTTCGATCGCTTTCTTAGCGAGCTCTTCCATCGTCATGCCTTCTGCTTCTTTAATGATCAGGTCAATGCCTTCCAGTTCTTCTTCCGGAACATCAGCTGCTTCCTCGCCTACCGCTGCAGGTGCATCAGCCTTTGCGTCCGCCGGAGCTGCTACGCCACCGCCCTGCGCAGCATCGCCGCAAGCGGTAAGACCGGTCACTACCAGAGAGCACGTCAAAAGTGTTGCCAGTAACTTCTTCTTCATTTTTATCCTCCTTTGTGCAATATGCATCGATTTTTGCTTTTTCAAAAAGAAAAAATGTACTTATCGGTGCATTTGTTACCTGATAAGTACATTTTACTTGTGCGTATTTTATTTTGGCAGAGGACAAAACTGATATTTTTTGCAAAAATCTTACATCTTTGTCTCAAGCAAAGTTCTATGCCCTTACAGCTAACAGAACAATAAAGGCGATAATTGACAAAACGGTATAGACCGACAGGACGGATGAGGTGTATGCCTGCGGTTCTTCCTTCTCCCGAAGGACGATCCGAAAGATCTTCCCAAGATAAAATGAGGCCAGACTCATTGCAAAGATCAGCGCTGTAACGAGAACGCTCTTATAAGTATAGGAAAGATCGGCAAAAGCCTTCAAAACAACGGCAGACAGACCGACGTTGACGGCAAAGATCTTCATGTCACGCACCCCCTCAGCGGTAACCGCTTTGAGACGCCTGCAGATGTTGCCGATAAGGATCATCACAAGAACAGGTAAACAAATTCCGATCACTGTCATAACGTTACTCCTTCATATTGTCTAGTTTAAGCCCTTCGCTTGATAATCCGATGGTGACTTGCCGACGAGTTTCTTAAATGTATTGGAAAAGTATGCGATATCCTGATACCCGGTAATCTCCGCGACCTCATAGACTTTCATTTGTACATCTTTCAGATAGTCCATCGCCTTGCGGATCCGATACCTTGTCAGATAGTTATTGATCCCAAGATTCAGTTCCGATTTGAATAGTCGGCTGATGTGACCGTTTGATACGCCCATGGAATCTGCAAGCTTTCCTATGGAAAAATCAGGATCCGAAAAATGATCCTCGATATAGGCAAGTGCTGTCTGTACATAGCGATTGGATACCGTATCTTTATTGATGAGCGGTACCAGCGTCTCCTCCAGCTCTTTAACGGATGCCGGCGCATTGGGATGAAGATGCAGGAGTCTTTGTACCGATGCTTCCAATTCACCATCCTGGAAGGGCTTTAAGATATAATCGCTGACGCCGATGCGCACTGCTTTTCTCGCATATTCAAATTCATTATATGCTGTCAGAAAGATGACCTTCATGGACGGATATTTTTCCAAAAGCTTGCCGGCAAGTTCAATCCCGTCCATGCGCGGCATGCGAATATCGGAGATCACAAGATCCGGGTGCGTCTCCTCAGCAAGCTGAAGCGCCTCTTCGCCGTTCGATGCTTCTGCAACCACGGTGCAGCCGATCAGATCCCAGTCGGTTTCTTCCTTGATTCCCATTCTGACTAATTTTTCATCATCCACAATCATAACTGTTGTCATGATGGCTTCTCCTCTTCTTTACCGGGAGCGTCAAGCGAAAATGGCAGGCTGACCCGCACTTTCGCGCCGCTCTCCAATTTATCCGCTCGTACTCCGTACTCTTTTCCGTAGTATAACCGGATGATCGTATTGACATTCTTAATTCCAAGATGTCCCTCTAAGGCATTTGGATCGTCCGATTCGATCAGTGCGATCATCTCATCGCTCATGCCTTTTCCGTTATCGGATACTGTAATCTCCAGAACCGAAGGCTTTCCTTCTGATTCAGCTTCGTATTTGTGCGCCGTAATCTTGATGCGACCGTCTCGCCGTCCTTCAAGGCCGTGTATGATCGCATTCTCTACGAGCGGCTGCAGTACCAGCTTCGGTACGTATGCCTCTGCGAGTTCTTCCCTTACATCGACGATCAGATCAAAACTGTCATCAAATCGGATCTTTTGGATGTCGCAATAGTTGTGCACAAGATCAAGTTCTTTCTGCAATTTGCAGAACTGATTCTCTGATATGCCGGTCCGCAGGATCGCAGCAAGCGAAGAAGACAGCGTCGCCACTTCCGGAACATGGTTGGCCTTAGCGACCCATTTGATCGTATCCAGCGTATTATAAAGAAAATGCGGATTGAGCTGCGCCTGCATGAGCTCGATCCTTGCCTCGTTCACTTTGCGCTCGGCTTCGACCCGTTCCTGCATGGTATCCTTGAGGCGCGAAGTCATCTTGTTAAAACCGAATGCCAGCTGACCGAATTCGTCTTCTCTGGTAAGCTCGACCTTTGTGTCAAAATCGCCCCGCCGGAACTGTTTCATGGCGGCTGTCAGCGTACCGATCGGCTTTGCGATTGATGTGCTCATTCGGGATGCCACAAAAAGACACAGGATGATACTGATCACAACCATCAGAAGAACGACCTGATAGCCGGAACGAAGAGCGGACTCCTCGAAGGCGGGCGGTGTGATATAGATATATACAAGACCGCTGTCTCCGATTTCGGAGATATAAACATTCTCCCGGATGTCCCTGTTGTAGATCACATTCTGCAGGAAGTTCTTACGGAGTTTATTGATCGTATCACTGTTTACAGCCGTTCCGATCAGACAGAACGGACGGAAGAACTTGTTGGCAAGAACGAATCCATCACGCGCATTGATCGATCCGCCCAGCTCATCCGTAAGCTGCTCGCGGTCGATCCGCACGACGGCATATCCGTTCTCCCCGATATCCGAAACCTTGCGTACAATGATCAGCGTTGAGCCTGTTGCGGAAGCATCGGACGGATCCATGTCATATACCGTCCGGCCCCCCTCCCGATCGGCTTTTAATAGGACACCATATTCCGACGGGAGAGGTTCGGATGAGCCCCTGGCTCTTGTACTGAATCGGCTCGTCTCCCCGACATACAGATCCACAACCGAGAAACGTCTGATTTCAGTTGTTGCTTTGTACAATTCCGAATAAACCGCAAGCGCGCTTGCGGGATCCGCTTCCATCGCGCCTTTGATCACGTTACTTGCGCTGATCTTGTCGAGCGCCCGCTCTGTCAGAGAGAAGATTTCTTCAATCTTCTTGCCGATCAGCCGCTCCCGTACAAGGTCTTCCTCTTCATGATCCGATTCGATTCTGGTCTTGAAGCCCTGCAACGTGAGAAAACCTCCGGAAACGACCAGCAAAAGCGTTACGGTCAAGACGGTAAAAAATAGTTTTCTTTTAAAGGAGTGCCTGATATATCCCAATTCAGTCGCCCTCCTTGCCGATGATCTCGTCCCAAAGCGCAAATATGCGCTCCTCATCCCTTGCAGAACGTTCTATATCAAATTCAATCTTCTCGATCGGCTCATAACCTTCCGGCTGTGCGACATCCATTCGGATAGGGCGCCTGTAGAAATGATCTGTCGCATATTTCTGTGTATCGTATCCGGTTAGGAAATCAATGAATTTGCCGGCATTGTAACTGTGCGGCGCATTTTTGACGATCGCACAGCCGTCCGGAACGGCGACCGTACCGTCCGACGGATATACCATTGTAATATCACCTCCTGAGAAAGTACTCTTTCTGGCGGTTCCTTCCAGTGTGATGCCGATCGGAAACGTTCCGCTCAACACATTGGGGATAATATCTACGGACGTGGCGAGCACATTCCCTTTTATTCCGGTCAGGAATTCGCGCACGAGGTCTTCCGAATCGGCAGACGGTAGCTGCGACAAGGCCGACAGGATCGTATAGCTCGTACCGGAGCTGTGCAGATCCGCAAAAGCGATCTTGCCGCGCCATTTCGGATTCAGCAGATCACGCCAGTGCGTAGGCGCTTCCTTCTCGGAGACCAGTTTGTTGTTGTAAATAAACACAAGCGGAAGCTCTGTAAACGGCGTCCACAGATCACTTTTCGAAAGGTATTCCTTATCGAGCTTATCCTTGTCGGACGGTTCATAAGGAACAAACAGATCCTTGGCAGCTTCATATGATTCAACACCGCCGCCCATCATAATATCGCAGGCGCCGGCCTTGGAGGCCTCGCGTACTTTTTCCAGAATCTCCGTCGTGCCGCCTTCGTGGATCTCTACCCAGATGCCCGTGCGATCTTCGAATTCCATGATGATCGGCAGATAGACTTCTTCCTTGTGAGAGGAATAGACGATCAACTGCTTCTCCTCGGGTACGTTGTATGCATGCGCGAGCTCGTTTGCAGCGCGCTTTTCATAGCTGTCCCCGCAGGCGCACAGACCAATGCACGAAATCGCAATAATAATTTCATATATGATTATTCTGAACCTTTTCGCAAAAGCACTCATAGTGGTATTATAACATAGGAAAGGGGGGGTTACACATGAAGCACTACATTATCGCAAAATTTAAAGACAGAAACGATATCGAACGCTTTATGCCTGATATCACGAAACTGTTCGACAGGACACTTGCGCTGGAGGGTGTCGAGTGCGTTGACATCCATAAGTCCAACAGCACGCGCGAGAACCGGTACAGCCTTATGATCGAGATGACGCTTACGCCCGAGGGGCTGAATGCCTTTGACGCCTCCGACGAGCACAGACTTTGGAAAGAGACATACGGAGAGAGGCTGGAGAGCAAAGCGATCTTTGATTGTGAATAGCATGGATCGTTCGGATCTTTCAATACAATAACGCAGAAAGAGGAAGCCACGTGTGCTTCCTCTTTCTGTGTATCACATCATCTATTTTGGGCTGTAGGATGAATTCTTATTTGTCGGCGATAGCAGCCTGTGCTGCAGCCAGTCTCGCGATCGGAACGCGGAACGGTGAGCAGGACACATAATCAAGGCCGAGCTTGTGGCAGAATGCAACCGATTGCGGATCGCCGCCGTGCTCGCCACAGATGCCGATGTGAAGAGACGGCTTTTCTGCTTTGCCAAGCTTGATGGACATTTCCATCAGCTTGCCGACACCGGTCTGATCCAGCTTTGCAAACGGATCGTTCTCAAATACTTTCGCATCGTAGTATGCATTCAGGAACTTGCCTGCATCATCTCTGGAGAATCCAAATGTCATCTGCGTCAGATCGTTTGTACCAAAGCAGAAGAAGTCTGCTTCTTTTGCGATCTCATCCGCTGTAAGGCATGCTCTCGGAATCTCGATCATCGTACCAACTTCATATTCAAGCGAAACGCCTGCATTTGCGATTTCTTCATCCGCAGTTGCAACAACGTCCTTCTTGACGCTCTTAAGTTCTTTTACTTCGCAAATGAGCGGGATCATGATCTCAGGTCTGAGTTTCCAGTCAGGATGCTTCTTCTGTACATTGATCGCCGCACGGATGACAGCTCTTGTCTGCATCTTTGCGATCTCAGGATACGTTACCGCAAGACGGCATCCTCTGTGACCCATCATCGGGTTGAACTCATGAAGTCCGTCAATGATCGTCTTAATCTCTTCTACACTCTTGCCCTGTGCTGCAGCCAGTTTCTTGATGTCTTCTTCTTCGGTCGGAACGAACTCGTGAAGAGGCGGATCAAGGAAACGGATCGTAACAGGACATCCCTCAAGCGCTTCATAAAGCTGCTCAAAGTCGCTCTGCTGATAAGGCAGGATCTTTGCAAGCGCCGCTTCTCTCTCCTCTGCCGTATCGGAACAGATCATCTCGCGGAATGCTGCAATTCTGTCTTCTTCAAAGAACATGTGCTCTGTACGGCAAAGGCCGATACCTTCCGCACCAAGTTCTCTTGCCTTCTTCGCATCCTGCGGTGTATCCGCATTGGTACGAACTTTCAGTTTGCGATACTTATCTGCCCAGGACATAACGCGTCCGAACTCGCCTGCGATCTTCGCATCTACTGTCGGGATCTGACCCTTGTAGATATTGCCGGTCGTACCGTCAATGGAGATCCAATCGCCTTCTTTGAAAGTCTCACCTGCCAGTGTGAATTTCTTATTTGCTTCATCCATTGCGATATCACCGCAACCGGATACGCAGCAGGAACCCATGCCACGTGCAACAACGGCTGCGTGAGAAGTCATACCGCCGCGAACTGTCAAGATGCCCTGTGCAGCCTTCATGCCGGTGATATCTTCGGGAGAAGTCTCGAGACGTACGAGTACAACCTT
>JAIKWO010000028.1 GCA_024684675.1 Lachnospiraceae bacterium | reverse complement strand
TATCCATTTCCAAAACTTGTCCATATGATACCTTCCTTATTCATTCTCTCCCTTTCTGTATGCCGCTCCCGTGTCCCGGAGCGGAACCATCGTGCCATTTACCATATAGATATTGCCTCCAAGCTCATCGGGAACAAGATTCCAGTCTTCCAGTCTGCGTACATCATTGACACACATGAATCCGTTGTTGATGCCGACAGCATAACCTTCCATCCTGCTTTTGTAATCTCCGCGGAGAAGTCCTTCAACATTAAACTTTATGGTATAGGCTTTCTTCTCATCTTCCGTCAGTAAAGAGCGGTGCATGGAAGCTTCAAGTCTGCCGATCCAGGGATCGAGGGTGTATGTGACGAACTCCCGGGACATGTTTTCAATGTTGCTGAAGGTGCTCCGGTCCAGATCCCCGATCATATGGGGAGGCACACGGAATATGCGGGCGATTTCATTGGTCTGGAATTTTCTCGTTTCCAGAAACTGTGCCTGTTCCGGTGAGATGGTGATGGGCGTATATTTCATACCCTGTTCCAGAATCGCCACTTTCCCCGCGTTTTGGCTTCCTGAAAATCCCCTGTTCCAGCTTTCCCTGACCTTCTCCGGGTCTTTGATAACACCCGGATATTCAAGAATCCCGCCTGGCGTCGCACCGTTTGCAAAAAACCTCGCTCCGTATTCTTCAGTGGCGATAGCCAATCCGATAGCGTTTTTCGCCATGGCGATTGGACTGTATCCAACGAGTCCGTCAAAGCCAAGCCCCGGAATATGCAGCACGTCTGCGGGTTTCAAAATCACAGTCCCGCCCAGCATAGTCGGAGCGTCAGTATTTGACATTTGATAACTGTAATACAGCTGCCCTTTTTCATCCCGGTCGACTGTCATGCGGTTAGGCATGAGTGGATATAAAGCCACTACATCCCCTTTACCGTTTCTGATGATCTGCGCGTAAGCATTTCCCCACAGGAGAAGATGCGTCATGAGAGTCTCCCGAAAAACGAAAGAACTCATCTCCGGATTTGGCTCGTCATGGAGCAGCATGTAAAGCGGATGATCCAGTGCTTTTTCTTTGCCGCCGTCCTCCAGATAGTGATAAAGATGAAGCGGCAGTCCCGCGATCGCCTCTGAGAGGATACGGACACAGGCGTACACCGCAGTCATCTGCATGGCTGATCGTTCCGTCACCGCTTTTCCCGCGGTGCTTCCGCCCAGCATGAAACGATAACTGCTTCCGTTTGTTGCGTTTTTCGGTTTGTCTCTCGCATGAAAAATGCTGCTGAACAGTCCCATTGTCCATCACCTCCTTAAAAGCAGAGAGCTTCCCGGAAAAACCGGAAAGCACTCGCTTTCAATCTCTCATGATATTAGCATACCCTGTTTGGGTAGGCAGATTTTCTACGATTTTGGACAAATCCTGGTAAAGAAGAATAAAGAATATCTTCTAATCAGAATAAAAGGCCTAAACAGCTTTGTTTAGTGAGCGGTCAAAATTTTATTTCGCAAAATTCATCTGAGCAAACATCATAATCATATTAATTTCGTAATCGAAGAAAAAGTGCTACAATATAAAAACCGACAGGTTGTCGATTAAAAATAAACCGGAAGGCTGTTTTTCTGATGAGACACGAAAAGCGCGGTGACGCAAGAAAAAAAGAGATACTGGATACTGCTGAACAGCTCTTTGCTGTCAATGGTTTTGACAATACCAGCACAAACGATATTATCAACGCCATCGGGATAGCGAGAGGAACGTTGTATCATCATTTCATATCCAAGGAAGATATTCTGGATTCCGTTATAGACAGGATCAATGAAACACTGATGCGGAATGCAAAAGAAATCGCTGAAGATAAACAGATCCCGCTGCTGGACCGTCTCACAGGTTCGATCTGTGCGCTGAATGTAGATACCAGTATTGGCGAAGAAGTCTTGATTCAGGTGCATAAACCGCAGAATGCATTGCTCCATCAGAAAATGCAGGAAAAAGTGATCAGCGGGATCGTTCCCATCATTACCGGCCTGATCGAAGAGGGAAACAGTGATGGGATCTTCCATTCGCCTTACCCGAAAGAAGCGGCAGAGATGGTTATTATCTATTCCAATGCCGCTTTTGATGATTTGGCAGGGATCAGTGAAAATGAGCTCATGCAGAAGATTCAGGCCTTTATCTGTCATACCGAACGGATAATAGGTACAGAAGAAGGGATACTTCAGGAACCGATTATGCGTATTTTTCAGAAAAAAGCATAACCGATCACGAGGGACTTAGCGAAATAAGTCCTTTTTTTAGGCAGCAAATAACCGACAGACTGCCGGTTTTATAAGGAGAATCGATGATGAAGAAATCCAATTACAGAAAATTTCTGCTCCTATGGAGCGGGGAACTGATTTCTGCAATCGGCGGAGGGCTGAGCAGTTTCGGTCTCGGTGTTTATGTGTTCAATCTGACGGAAAGCGCAGGCAGCATGGCGCTGGTAACGCTTCTGGCATTTTTGCCAACATTGCTGCTTTCTGCTCCTGCCGGAGTATTGGCGGACCGGTATGACCGCCGGCTGCTGATGATGATTGGGGACGCTCTCTCTGCGTTAGGCCTGATATATATCCTCATCTGCATGATGACAGGAGGCGCACAGCTTTATCAGATCTGTATCGGGGTTTTCATCAGCTCCGTGTTTTCCTCACTTTTGGAACCATCCTATAAAGCTACCGTTACTGATCTCCTGACACCGGAAGAGTATTCGAAAGCCAGCGGAATGGTCAGTCTTGCCGGAAGTGCGCGTTATCTGATTTCCCCTATGCTGTCAGGACTGCTTCTGGAATTTGGAGACATCAGGCTTCTGCTTATAATCGACATCTGCACATTCTTCCTCACGACCGTCTGTACCGCAGTGGTACGAAATGGTCTGGAAATGAAAAAAGCAGAACTTGCTGAGCCCTTTTTGAAAAGCTTCCGTGAGGGCTGGAGGGCAGTTACAGGAAACCAAGGTGTCCTCATTCTGATCATCGTGTCTTCTGTTATGACCTGTTTTATGGGAGCAATACAGATCCTTTCCGAACCTATGATCCTGAGTTTTACGGATAGCAAGACACTTGGCATCGGAGAAACGGTATGCGCCGTCGGCATGCTGATTTCCAGTATTCTTCTGGGCGTAAGAGGTATCAAGAGAAAGTACGTTTTGACGCTGTGTTTGTCTCTTGCTATCGCGGGCGCAGCCATGATCGGCTTCGGAGGATGGGAAAATATCTATATCATCTGCGTATTCGGATTTCTGTTTTTCTTTATGCTGCCTTTGGCAAATAACTGCCTGGATTATCTGGTGCGGATAAATATTGACGCTGATAAACAGGGACGCACATGGGGCCTGAAGACAGCGGATACAAGAACGGATCGGCTAACTTCTACGACTTCGGAGGTGTGCTTACATGGAAGCTGAACAGTATGCACCGACTGAAGATCTACGGATACTGGAGTAACGATAAGTTCTCGTTCAGCTCGAGCGATAACTACGGATATAAGAACCGCAACATTTCGGCTGAGTGGCGATCGATATTGAACGAGAAGATAACTGCCACTGCATCGGCAGGACTCGACCACTACGACTACTTTAACGAGGAGACAAGCGTGCCATCGATGGCTGCACGACTGAGTTTCGGTATCGACCAGCTGTGGGCTAAGTTGCACTTCCGCCACCGCCTGGCTGAGAATCAGGTGCTGAACTACGGACTGTCGGTCCAGCACTACAATGTGCAGGCTGGTAAGTACGAGCCCGTGGGCGA
>JAIKWO010000158.1 GCA_024684675.1 Lachnospiraceae bacterium | reverse complement strand
TCTGCCCGGAGGATGTAATATGATGTGGCTCATCATATTGGCCGTGATCCTTGTGATCGCGGTAGTGGGCGTGATCTATCTGACAGGAGCGATCACGCGCTTTTCATTCATACAAAAAGCAGCGGGTGGCCGTAAATGGCGTAGCCGGCTGCTTTCACTCGTCTTATTGGCGATCGGATTCGGCGTGGTATCGGCTTTGATGTCGGTTACCAACGCGATCGTAGTGCTGCTGCATCTGATCGTACTGTTTGTTTTCGCGGGACTGATCACCCGTCTTTTGGTCAGCTTTCGGAAAAAAGCGTTCGGATTCCACTTTCAAGGCTGGCTCGCACTTGTATCGACGGTTGCGATCTTAGGTGTGGGTTACTACCTGTGCAATCATGTCTGGATGACATCGTATGACTTTACGAGTGATAAGGAAGGCGCTGATGTGAAGGTGGCCGTTTTCTCTGATTCTCATATCGGGACGACATTTGACGGAGAGGGGCTTAAGAAACATCTTGATGAGATTGCAAAGCAGGAACCGGATCTGCTCCTGATTCCCGGTGATTTTGTGGATGACTGGTCCAATAAAAAGGATATGCTGGCGGCGTGTAAGGCACTTGGAGAGACAGACTTTCCGTACGGTGTCTGGTATGCGTTCGGCAATCACGACGAAGGACACTTCGGATCCAGAGATTTTTCGGCAGATGAGCTTCGCGAAGCGCTCACCGCAAACGGTGTGCACATCATGGAAGATGACTGTGCGCTGATCGATAACAGGTTCTATGTGGTCGGAAGGAAAGATGTGTCGCAGAAACCCCGCAAGACGATGCCGGAACTTCTGGAAGATGTCGACCGATCAAAATATATCATTGTGATGGATCATCAGCCGAATGATTATGCGAATGAGGCGGGATACGCCGATCTGGTCGTATCGGGGCATACGCACGGCGGACAGCTGATTCCGATCGGTATCATCGGTAAGCTGATCGGTGCATTTGATCGCGCCTATGGCTGGGAGAACAGAGCCGGAACGGACTTTATCGTGACATCCGGTATCTCGGACTGGGCGATCCTGTTTAAGACAGGAACAAAGTCGGAATACCTGATCATAAACGTGACACACACGTCATAAAGGAGGAAGCGGAATGAAGATCGGACTTGTCATGGCGTTGGAAGAGGAAGCGGCGCCGATCATTAATGCACTTGGTCTTACAAAGACGTCGGACCGGACTTATGAGGGAAAAGCAGGTGACAATGACGTCTGCCTGCGGCTTGCGTGGATGGGACAGGTAAATGCCCAGAATGCAGCGTGGCAGCTGATCGGTGAAGGTGTACAGGCACTTGCAAATGTGGGAACGTGCGGTGATATTGGCGATCATGGCATCGGAGCCTGCGTTTTTCCCAATGTATTCTACATCGGGGACTTTGACCTGTCGCCGATCGGATTTGATACAAAGGATCCTGCGAACGTCAATGAGCGTATGACGGGAGAAAAGGATGGCAATACACTTGCCAAAAAAGAGGTCTGCTACACGTTCTCTTCCTTCGTGACCGATGAACGGACAAAAGGTGCGATCGTGGAGATGGAGGCATACAGCGTAGCGGCTGTTGCTGCGTGTGTGGGCATTCCGTTCCTGGCCGCAAAATGCTGCTCGGACGGCGCGAACGATGATGCAAGCGAGAATTTTGACAGCAATGTCTCATCTGTCGTGCAGCGCAATGTAGACAAGATTGTGCATGCTCTGAAGGAATATGACACCGTGCATGGTGAGATTTTTAAAAAGAAATAAGAGAATGAAAAAAGAAAGGGATGTGCCTTGTGCACATCCCTTTTATGATTGACTATTTTGCATAATTGCGCGCACCGAAAATACCTGTTCCGACGCGCACCATGGTCGATCCCTCTTCGACTGCGACGACATAGTCGCCTGTCATGCCCATGGAAAGGATCGTCGGCTCGACGCCCGGAAGATGAGCGTCTGCAAGCTTATCATAGAGCGCTTTCAGATTGCGGAAATGAACGCGGTTCGTTTCCGCATCTTCTGTGTAGGGAGCGGAGGTCATAAGGCCTGCTACCTTCACATGCGGCATTGCGCCGATCTCTTTGGCGGCCTCAAGCGTCTCGCTTTTCGTAAAGCCCCATTTGGATTCTTCGCCTGCGATATTGACTTCAAGAAGAACCGGCATGATGAGGTCATGCTTGGCGGCTTCCTTCTCGATCTGTGCTGCGAGTGACAGGGAATCAACGGAGTGGATGAGCGTTACCTTATCGATGATATATTTCACCTTATTGCGTTGCAGGTGCCCGATCATGTGCCACTCGGGCGGTGTGCCGAGCGTTTCGTATTTCTGTACGATCTCCTGCACATAGTTTTCTCCGAAGAGCATCTGGCCCGCATCCATGGCAGCCCTGATGTCCTCTACGGGCTTTAACTTGCTGACAGCGCAGATCGTTATTTCTTTCGGATCGCGCCCTGCCTTTGCGCAGGCTTTATCAATATTCTCTTTCAGATGAGCGAGATTTGCGGTGATCTCTTCCGCGGTCAGCTCTTCTCCTTCCGTCTTCAGGGGTTCCATTTTGTATGCCTCCTACACATCAATTCTTGATAAATCTTTTTTCCATCGTAGCACAAACATTATAAAAAGCAACTTTACAAAACAGACGGAATGGCACTATAATTAAATTAGTTTGATGGTCAAAATATTTGAAAGGACAAAATATATGCTCTCAATTCACGGAAAGAAAATGACAATCCCGCTTTTGCAGGGCGGAATGGGCGTTGGCGTATCTCTTGAACGCCTGGCGGGCGCTGTTGCAAGATGCGGCGGTGTTGGATGTATCAGTACTGCTGATTGCGGATATAGAGAAGAAGATTTTATGAAGCATCCGGAAGAAGCGAACCTGCGGGCACTTAGGCAGGAGATCAAAGATGCCAATACCATTTCGGAAGGGCATGGACTTATTGCGATCAATGCAATGGTTGCGACGCAGCAATATAAGGACGCAGTGGAGACTGCGGTTGACGCGGGCGTAGACTGTGTTGTTTCCGGAGCCGGGCTTCCGCTTGAACTACCTGAATACGTGCCGGAAGGGGCTTCTCTCATTGCGCCCATTGTATCAAGCGGGCGCGCGATCAAATTGATCGCGAAAAGCTGGCTTCAAAAATACAAACGCTTTGCGGACTTTGTGGTGCTGGAAGGACCGAAGGCCGGCGGGCATCTCGGTTTTAAAGAAGAAGACCTCTTGGAAGGTACTGTGAAGCCTGTTGAAGAGATTCTTCCGGAAGTGATAAAAGAACTGGAGCCGTACGAGCAGGCAGCAGGACGCGCGATCCCCGTATACGTTGCGGGAGGCATCTGGGACAGAGAAGATGTAAAGCGCATTATGGCGCTCGGTGCCGCGGGCGTGCAGATGGCGACACGTTTTATAGCGACGATTGAATGCGACGCATCGGATCTTTACAAAGAGATCCTGCTCAAAGCTGCCGCGGGCACGGCGCGCATCATACACAGTCCTGTCGGAATGCCGGGTCGTGCGGTTGAGACACCGCTCATCAAACGCTTGGAAAAAGAAGGCCGTATAGCGCCGACACACTGCTCAAGATGTATTAAGAAGTGTGACCCTGCTACTGTGCCGTATTGCATTACAAAAGCCCTCATCGAAGCTGCAAAGGGCAACTACGAAGAAGGCCTTTTCTTTACGGGTTCCAATCTCGGCAAGTTGGATCGTATGAGTACAGTGACCGAGATCATTCAGGAGTTATTTGGCGGTTCTATTGAAGGATACCGTCCAGAGTTTGCGGGTTTGTAATCAACTTACCGCTTAAAAGGCGTGTTATTCGCTCAAGCTCCTGCCTGTCGTTTGGGGCAGTACTGGTGAGAAGACGCCGCATTTTTGCCTCCAATTGAGACATTTTGGCTTTAAAATCCGTTGCGCTGACGCCGGAGAGGTCTACCGTACGTCCTCCGTACTTTTCACCGATCTCATCAACTCGCATGCCGCCGAAGCTGGATGCAAATTCCGGTGAGGCGGCCATTGTATGCTTATGACCTGTCAAGTTACGCATATGGGGTGCATCGCTTTCGATTCCGACCAGCATACCTGCGTAAGTGGATGAGTTTCCTTTCTGGATATGCGTATAAACGTGTCCACAGCAACCATTGTTTTTGAAATATTTGCCGGTTGTTCCGGGTACGGGATTGCCTATGCCGCCTATCGCAATGTCCATGCCGTATTGGCCGGTAAAGGTTCCGCGGCTCTTTTTTTCGACCTGTTTCGAGACGGGCGTATTCTTGCGCTTTTTATCCAGCGTATGCGTTGCGGCGCCTCTTGTGTTGAGACCGTTTGCGTGCTTTTTCGTGGCAAAAAAGTTCGGAATCGTTCCGTTTTGATCTCGTTCTGTCATGAGTGAACTGATGAGTTCCTCTTCTTTTTGCGAAGTATATACACCGTTTTCCGTGGCATCCGGGAGCGAGATCGACACGCGCGAACAGTGTGCAAACGCAGTTGATACGCTGAAAGGCCAGTTCACGCTTTGCTGACCGGATACTTTCTGCAGATTCCCGAGATGACAACAGAAAAGTACTTTTGCCATGTAGATTTGGTTACCGATGTTGCGGTCACGCTCTTCCTGTGTTGCGGTTGCTGTTTTAGAATCGCTCTGTGCAGAAACAGCGGGAACGGCCATAAGAGTAGCCTGCATGATATGCTGGTTGCAAAGATCCTCGATTTCCTGATAGAATGCCGCATCGCGCGTGGTGTGCTGCAGACGCAAACCGCTCGGGTTTCTGCTCAGAATGGAAATTCCGATGCGGAAGACAGGGTTCTGAAGGAGCGTAGTATCCTTCAATTTCAGAGCATCTACAACATTCGCTGCGGTTCCGTGTTCAAAGGAAGGAGCCAGCCTTTCCATAAAATGCTTTGCAAGCAGGTTGCGCATGATCGGATCAAGCTGCTGCAAATTGGAGTAGTCGCCGCTTTGACATCTTTGGTAGAGTGCTAACTGTGTGATGTCTTCCGACTGACCGGATCCGTTTACAATGGATTCTTTTCGTTGCAGAATTGCAGTCTGCGCATATTCTGTTTT
The DNA here is from genome assembly GCA_024684675.1 of Lachnospiraceae bacterium. Taxonomy (GTDB): domain Bacteria; phylum Bacillota; class Clostridia; order Lachnospirales; family Lachnospiraceae; genus VSOB01. The sequence goes on along the minus strand of JAIKWO010000158.1, from coordinate 7,320 downwards.
AAAAAAACCGGGATCGGTAATAAATCTGCTATGTGCGTTTTCTTCAAGCCTTGCATGCTGTTTTTCCAACAGATCCTTTTTAGCGGAATTTGCTCTTTTACGGGCAAGCTTTGATTTCTGCGGATGTGATTGTTTGGTTTCGTAGCAGTCACGTAAAATAAACTGCGTGCTTTCGGCCTGATCGATCGCCTGCAGCCTGGTTTGCTCCTGCTGTTGCCGATATGTTCTCGCAAAGGCGTTCATTTGTTGTCTGCGAATTTGCTCGTTTGTACCGTCTGCCTCATCGGCGAGGCGGCGAAGCTCTTCGTTCGGAGTGCCGGAGACGCTCCAACGACGCTTCCTTGTGTCGATCACTTTCTCTTCGGTTTCCGATGCAAATATTTCTTCCGGAGAGTGAAATATTTCAAGATCGCCTATTTGTGCGCTGCCTTTGGTTTTGCTCATGGTTGCTCCTTTTTTGGGTAACCGGTCAATGTAGTGATGCGGTTAGTTTTCTTCTTCCCTAAAATATAGCGTCGATTGGTATTCGTGTTCTGTCTCCAGAGCATGTTCGCCGAGGATCTTTCTGGCAAGTTCGATAGACTGCCTGTTAACAGCAGGGATTGCTATATCGGTATCCGAACCATACTTTTCTGCGGCGGCATAAAGTGCTTCGCGGAGTAATACGATGAACAGAGCAGGGTTGTTCGGTGATGTCCGACCCCATTCAAATGTCAGCGTGTTGCTATCATGAGAAAGCAGCACGCAGCCGGTGATTTTATCGCCCGACAGATGACAAAAGCTCACATCCGGATCGATTTCACCCTCATCAATAAGCGGCTTTAAGTTTGCGGGCTCAAAAAGGAGAAGCTTTCGTTCTCTTGTTTTGAGTGAACCAAACGGAACACAGGAAGACGATTGTTTTTCTGCAAAAATTTTGTTGGTCATCAGATCCCCGACTTTGCAGGTGAAGCATGCTGTTTCGAGCTCTTCCGTAGAGAAGCCGAGATAATCAAAGAACGGACGCAGCGTTTTGGTGTCCGGGTCATCTTCTCGTACGCAAAACGCACAGGTGATCCGCGTGATCGTATCGATTGGAAGCAACATGTTTGCCATATATGAGAGCATCTCTGTGCCACATCCCATGCGGCGGAAATCGTGCGCAACATAAATGGAGTAGATTCGTACATCTTCCGGTTGATCGCCCGATGAACAGACCAATGCCGCAATCGTGCGGTCATCAGCCGTGATGCCGACTCCGATCGCGAGATCTTCTTTGATCAGATTTGCTGATTCTTCAGTCAAAAGCGGTTCAAAATAGTTCAGATTGTCATTTGTGATCTCAAAGAGATTTATTTCTTGCATTGCACTTCCTCCCATCAGAGTCGGTTGCCTAATTTATTATACGAATATGTGTCTTTATGATACCATACTCATTGAAAATTTCGTGGAAAAAACAAAAATGAGCATAAAAAGATCGCATTTCGTGTATAATGGGAAGGACAGAAGGTAATTGGAGATGAAGAAAAATTCTAAAGGAGGAAAAAGGTATGAAAAAGATTTCCACAGAAAAAGCACCCGCAGCGATCGGACCCTATTCCCAGGGCATTATTGCAGGCGGATTTTTATATGCGTCAGGACAGATCCCGATCAACTCGGCGACCGGTGAGATCGAAGGAGATGACATCACGACACAGACGGATCTGGTGTGCCGCAATATCGGCGAGATCTTGAAAGCAGCCGGTACGGACTACGAACACGTTGTGAAGACAACCTGCTTTCTGGCAGAGATGGAAGATTTTGCAGCTTTTAATTCCGTATATGAGAAATATTTTACCGGTAAACCTGCAAGAAGCTGCGTTGCTGTAAAGCAGCTTCCGAAAAGTGTTCTTTGCGAGATTGAGATCATCGCATATGTCGGCGAATAATAGGCAGAGGAGATTGTGCACGTGGATTTAATCATCAGAAGAGCGGTCAGGAAAGACCTTCCTGCTGTGATCAAGCTTCTTCACGAGGTTTTGGAGGTGCATGCGGCGCTTCGACCGGACATTTTCATCTCCGGGACGACCAAGTATACGGAAGAAGAGCTTTTGGAAATATTTGCGAATGAAAATACGCCTGTCTTTGTGGCAGTAAATGAAAAGGACGAGCCGCTCGGTCATCTTTTCTGCATCGTGCAGGACCATGATGCAACGCCCAATACAGGAGCGTATAAGACACTTTATATCGATGATCTTTGTGTAGACGAAGCTGCAAGGGGACTCGGCGTGGCGCGAAAGTTGTATACACACGCATGCGATTACGCAAAGCAAATCGGTTGTTTTAACGTGACGCTTCACGTTTGGGAAGGCAATGACCGGGCGCGTGCCTTTTATGAGAAAATGGGCATGGGCATTCAGAGTACAACAATGGAGCAGGTACTGTGATCATTGTGATCACATACTTGCCGGATAGAAGGTAAGGGAAAATGAGTCAGAGAGATATGACCGAGATCAAAGATCGATGCGTGGAATGGATCAGGGATTTTTTCAAAGAGAACGGTCCTGATTGTAATGCGGTTCTTGGTATTTCCGGAGGAAAGGACAGTTCTGTCACGGCGGCGCTTTGCGTGGAGGCACTCGGCAGGGACCGCGTGATCGGTGTGCTGATGCCGAATGGTGAGCAGGCGGACATTGATGCGTCCTATCTTCTTGTGAAGCATCTAGGAATCCGGTACTATGTGGTAAACATTCATGAAGCGGTTGAAGGTTTGAAAAAAGCAATGCCAATGGAACTGACGACGCAGGCCGTGACGAATATGCCGCCGCGTATCCGTATGACGACGGTCTATGCGGTAGCGCAGTGCCATAACGGTCGTGTTGCGAATACCTGCAATCTGTCGGAAGACTGGGTCGGCTATTCGACCAGATACGGCGATGCGGCAGGCGATTTTTCTCCGCTGGCGGGGCTGACAGTGCAGGAAGTTAAGGAGATCGGAAGACTTCTGGGGCTTCCGGATGAGCTGGTTGAAAAGCCACCGATCGACGGTCTTTGCGGCAAGACGGATGAGGATAATCTCGGCTTTACCTATGCCGTCTTGGATCGTTATATCCGTACCGGCGAGATTGAAGACAAGGAGATTAAAGAGAAGATCGACAGAAAGCACAAAGCGAATCTGTTTAAGCTTAAATACATGCCGGTTTTCGATCCGAAGATACCGACAATATAATTCCGATCAGATGCGATCTGCACGCGTTTTCTCCTGTTGATCACAAAAGGTGGTTGACTTTTTGAGAAAATCTGTGTACGATCACTTTAAATAAAAAACCGATGACGAAGAGTAGTAGCGTGAATGCTTCTGTTTCAGAGAGCTGCCGGGTGGTGCGAGGCGGTACGGGACTTAGCGTGAATGGACTTCCGAGGGCGAACCGAACGCGCAGGCAAGTAGGCAAGACGGCCGATCCACGTTACAGGATAACGCATATGTTGGTATGCGGTTTGAGAGGACATCCTCGGATGTCAATAAGGGTGGTACCGCAGGAGTGACTTTACAGAGCTCTTGTCCCTTCAGTTACTAGATAACGGAAGAGACAAGGGCTCTTCTTGATTCTCCGGAAAAGATGAAGGCATCATTCCGGCGGAAAGGCAGGTAAACACATGAAAAAAACAATCGTAACAAAACTCATTGCGACTATGGTCGCAGCATCTATGTTATTTGCGATGACGGGTTGCGGTAGCACGGGATCGGATTCGGAAGTAAAGACAATCGGCGTGATTCAGTTTACAACGGTTCCGTCTCTCGATAACTGCTACACCGGGTTTTTGAAAGGTCTTGCGGATGAAGGATTTGAAGACGGAAAGAATATCAAAATTGATTTTCAGAACGCAAATGCGGAAGTGTCTACTGCTGACACAGAGGCGCAGACGATGGCACAGAAAAAATATGATCTGATCGGCGCAATTGCAACACCGGCAGCAATGAGCGCATACGGCGCTTGCAAAGCAGATGGAATTCCGGTTGTTTTCACTGCAGTCAGCGATCCGGTATCCGCGCAGCTTGTAAACAGCCTTGATAAATCCGGTACAATCTGCACGGGAAGTTCCGATCAGCTGCCTCTTGAAGCGCAGGTTCAGATGATTCGTGCTTTTCTTCCGGAGGCAAAAAAGATCGGCATCCTGTATACAACATCCGAGCCGAACTCAATCACAGACCTTGAGCATATCAAAGAGATCGCACCGAAATATGATTTTGAGATTGAGGCGATCGGCGTAACGAACAGCTCTGAAGTTGCAACCGGTGCGGAATCTCTTGTTGCGGCAGGCGTTGACTGCATCAACAACTTTACGGATAATAATGTGGTGAACAACCTTCCTTCGGTTCTGCAGGCAACGACCAAAGCCGGCATTCCCGTATTCGGTTCCGAAGAAGGGCAGGTATATGACGGATGCCTCGCATCGGTATCTATTGACTATGTGGCACTTGGCGAAGAGACAGGCAAAATTGCCGGCAAGATCCTTAAAGGAGAGTTAAAGCCGGAAGATTCCAAAATCTACACTGCCAGCGAGGGTGCACCTTTTATCAATACGCAAGTGGCGGACAGCCTTGGCATTAAGATCCCTGCAGAGTATGAGAAGAGCACGATGGTGACGACGGGATCCAACAAATAATTTGGGAGCGTAACAAATGGACGTTTTTCTGGGACTGCTTCAGGTGGTGCTCCGAGAGGGCATGATCTACGGCATCATGGCGATGGGCGTTTACATCACCTACAAAGTATTGAATTTTGCGGATCTTTCCGTGGACGGAACATTTCCGCTCGGCGCCTGCATGGCGGCGGCATTGATCACAGCCGGAATAAATCCGTGGCTGACGTTGATCATCTGCTTTGTCGCAGGGTGTCTTGCCGGAAGCGTGACCGGCTTGCTGCATGTAAAGCTTCGTATATCCGATCTGATGAGCGGTATTCTTGTGCAGACGGCGCTTTACAGTGTGAACATGGTGGTCACCGATAAAAAGGCGGTTCTTTCCATATTCAATATGCCGACCATTTTTTCCTCGGGAGTTGGTGGTGCTTTGTATAACACGGCGCTTGATCAGTGGGCTTGGGTGATCATGGCACTTTTGATCACGGTTGTCGCGAAGATCATCCTGGATCTCTATTTGAAAACACGTTCCGGACTTCTTCTTCGCGCGGTCGGCAGTAATGAGCGTTTTGTTGTATCGCAGGGGAAAGATCCAGGCAACATGAAGATCATCGGTCTGATGATCGGAAACGGTCTTGTTGCTCTTTCCGGTGCCGTACTTGCCCAGCAAAAAGAAAGCGCGGACGCATCGAGCGGCACCGGTATGGTTGTTATGGCGCTTGCAGCCGTTATTATCGGCCAGGCGGTTTTTGGCCATGCAAAAAGAATGCGCGGAACGACCATGGCGATCGTTGGAATGACGATCTATCGTATCTGCCTGACCGCGGCAATGCAGTTCGGTCTTGATACGATCTATTTAAAGGCCTTAATGAGCATCTTGTTCGTGGCGGCGCTTGTAGGTAGCAGAATGAAGGATGAAAGGAGCGCGAAAAATGTCATCAGAGCAGCAATCCGTCGTTAATCCGATGGTGACCTTTGAACATGTGAATAAGATATTCAATCCGGGCTCCGTAAATGAGACAACAGTGTTTGATGATTTCAATCTGCTGCTCAGACGCGGTAACTTTATCAGCGTTGTCGGTTCCAACGGTTCCGGCAAGACGACCATGCTTAATCTCTTATGCGGCAGTATTCCCGCGGATAGCGGTCGGATTACGGTTGATGGGGCAGACATCACGAACATGAAAGAATTTGAACGATCTGCTTTTATCGGGCGCGTCTACCAGGATCCCTCTGCGGGAACGTGCCCGCATCTGACAATTCTGGAGAACATGGCGCTTGCAGACAATAAAGGTGGAAGTTTTCTTTTGCAGCGAGGTGTCAATAAGCAGAGAAAAGACTATTACCGGTCCATTTTGGAACAACTCCACATGGGTCTGGAGGATAAGCTTGGGATCGCGGTGAAATCTCTGTCAGGTGGACAACGGCAGGCTTTGGCACTTCTTATTGCAACGATGACACCACTCAAGCTTTTGATACTGGATGAACATACAGCAGCACTTGATCCCAAGTCGGCCGAGACGGTCATGGAATTGACCAGACAGGTGATCGAAGAGAAAAAAGTGACCACGCTGATGGTCACACATAACCTGAAATTCGCAGCAGAATATGGTAATCGACTGTTTATGCTTCACCGAGGCAAGATCGTATTTGATGCACTTGGCGAAGAAAAGGAGCGGATCAGCATCAAAGATCTGACGGATCGCTTTGACGAGATCAGCATTGAAGACGGAAACTAAACGTAGTATACTTCATTTGATATGTGTTTTTTATTAAACGAAAGAGGTTATTAAGATGGAAGAAGTATTAAGAGTATTGGAAGAAGTAAAGCCGGATGTGGATTTTTCCGTTGAGAAGGCATTGATCGATGATGCGATTCTTGATTCGTTCGATATCATTTCTATCGTAAACGGGCTGAATGATGCGTTTGATATTGAGATTACGGTCGCAGAACTCTTGCCGGAAAACTTTAACAGTGCAGAAGCAATGTGGGCACTTGTTCAGGAATTACAGGAGCAATAAATTATGACAATTCTGTCAGTTCAATTCTTTGCGTTTTTGCTTGTGCTGATTGCTGCATACAGTCTGACGCCGAAACGGTTCCGCTGGGTTATCCTTTTGATCGGAAGTTACGCGTTCTACGGTCTTTCGAATTGGAAATACCTGGCTCTGATCTTTTTCACAACATGCCAGACATTCTGGGCAGTTCACAAGCTGGGCAAATACAATCGCTATATTAAAGAAGAAATTAAGCTGATTGAAGATAAAGATGCGCGTAAAGTTGCAAAAGAAGCCACGATCCGAAAGAAGAAAACGGTCGTGGCTATCACACTTTTGATCAATTTTGCGCTTCTTTTCTTCTTCAAGACAACCTATATGTGGATGGAGACGGCGCTGATTCTGCCGCTCGGTATTTCTTTCTATACCTTCCAGACGGTTGGGTATCTGATTGATGTATATCGCGGACAGGCAGAAGTGGAGAACAATTTCTTCAAATATGCGCTCTTCGTTTCCTACTTCCCGCAGATCATACAGGGACCGATCAACCGTTATAAAGCGATCGCGCCGAGCCTTACAGAGGGCAATCGGATCACATGGACGAACTTCAGAAGAGGCTTCGGACTGTTTGTTTGGGGTATGTTTAAAAAGCTGGTGATCTCCGACCGCGCGGCGATCTTTGTGTCTGCTATTTGGGGTGGGGATCTTTCGGATACGGCA
>JAIKWO010000194.1 GCA_024684675.1 Lachnospiraceae bacterium | reverse complement strand
TCCTCTTCCTTTCGCACAGATATAACCAAGGATCTGTCCGAGGATCGTTCCGAAAATACCGTTTACAAAAGTCAATTTCAATGAATTGATCAGTGAATTGATAAAGTCTTTGTTTTTGAAAATGCCGGGCAAACCTTCCATGATCGTCGGAACGCCGTCACCGATCCAGTAGTGCGTCGTCAGATTATCAATCGAGTAAACGCCTTCTTTAAGCATCAGGCTCTCCAGAATCAGAATTCCAATCGGAAGAAGAATGCCCAATGTAAAGAAGATGATCAAGAATCCCGTGATCAACGGTTTATATTTTCCGAGTTTCAAAAGCGTCGAACGCCCGCCTTTTCCGCCGATTGTTGCGTAGGACTTACGTGAACCGATCAATTTCTGATTCACAAAAACCGTTATGGATGCAATTCCAATCATAACCAGTGCAAGTGCAAAAGCTGTTGCTGTATTCTGCGATTTGCTTTCCATATAAAGCTTGCTGGAAAGTGTGAAGAAGTTTACTTTATTGCCAAGGTAGTTTATAACGCCGAATGTTCCAATTGCCTTGGAAAACGTCAGGATAACAGCAGAAAGGATTGCCGGTAGCACGAGTGGTAATGTGATCTTTCGGAGGATCATCGTTTTTCCGGCACCTTGTATCTCACCCATCTCCTCCAGTTCTGAGTTTACGGAGTTTAAAGCACCGGAAACGAGCAGATACGCATAGGCGTAATAGTGCAGTGTGAGTACAAAGATAATTGCAACCGGTCCGTATGCAAGCCAATCCGGAATCTTCATTCCAAGTGATGCGAAGAATCCCGGCGCGCCTCCGATTCGCTCTGTTTTGAAAAGTGACAACCACGCCTGTGACTTACACCAGGATGGGATCATATACGGAATGATCACCGCCAATGAAAAAAATCTCTTAAACGGAAGATCTGTACGAACCATTAGCCACGCCAGCACGGATCCGAGTGAAATTGCAAAAACCGAAACAAAAAATCCGATTATGAGTGAATTGCGAAGCGGTTCCAATAACAGGTTCTGCGTTAATTCACTCGCAAAAATGCGGATCCAGTAATATGCGGTAAAATCGCCGGTATGTCCACCGGCCAGACGCACATCTCGTCTCGCCAATGTAAATGAAGTGGCGATCATATCACATAACGGAAATACGATCAGATACGTTAAAAGAAGGATTGATACCAAAACGATCATGTTATAAGGATTAGACAAGATTGTTTTGATCCGATTTCGAATCCTTCTGCTCTTGGAATAAGTCGAACCTTTCTCATTCATAGCTTCGCTTCTTCTCCTCTCTATCTTTCTTTGATCATTCTCTTCGCATGTAATCCGTCAAAGCGGATTGAATCTCATTAAAATCATGAATTTTATAATCAGGTTTAAAGCCTTTATCCAGGTAGGCTGTGTCTTTTCGATACGTCAGTGGATTATCGATCTGAATCATCAACGCCCATCCCGCATTCCGCGTTCCAAGAACATCTCTGGAAACCGTGTCACCGATATAGCAAGCTTCTTCCGGTTTTCCGCCGACTCTCTCCAGCGCGATTTCAAAGATTCTCGGGTCAGCTTTTCGGATACCGCATTCCGACGAAAGGATCAGTTCGTCAAAAAATGTACGTATCCCATATTCGTCCAGTATACTCGGCACGAATGTGTGGCTCATAATATTGGAGATCACGCCCAATCGATATCCATCCGCCTTTAAAGCGATCAATGTCTCTCGAACATGAGGTCTGGGTGTAATAACCTTTCGATATCTGTCAAACAGATAACTGAGTGCCTCTCCATGTCCGATCAATCTTTGGTGCCAATGCGGATAATCGGAAAACATATAATCAATCCAGATCTCATCTCCCGGCAGCTCCGTCAACGTCTCTTCAGAGTATTTCTTATATCTTTTCGCACCCGCATCTAGGCTCTTTATAAGCAACTGTGCATCAGGCAACTCGGATATTCCGAACGATTGAAGCAATTCCGTCAGCTTTTCAACATATGCCATATCGTTTTCATGTGTCGCTTCCTGTGTATGAATGGTTCCCCCAATATCAAACCAGATTGTTTTGATCATTTGTCTCTACGTTCCTTTCGAACTATTGCTTTCATGATCTGTAAACGAAAAAATGTAGTGCAAACGTTTCCGTAACTTACAAGTTGAAGTCTATCATTTTGCATTTTTAGTGTCAACGGAGTCTGTCAGATTTTACGTTTTCATCAATTTTATCATCCTATTATTGTGCATTATGAACAATTACTTGTTGCCAAACGTCTGCTATAATGGTTACGCAAACGTTTGCGTATAATTTGTCATTTTTAAAGGAGAAACTAATGGATAAAAAATATGATGTAATGATCGTCGGTCCGGCAACACGAGACATCAATACCGATTATTCCGGTCAAATTGTTCAAGAGATCGGAGGTGCTGTTTTCTTCTGTGCATATGCTGCCAAAGCAACCGGTGCACATGTTTTCTCTTCAGTAAAGATCGCTGAGCAGGACCACGATATCATAGATGCTTTTGACTGCTGCGCGGAAGATATTTCCATACTCCCGTCGAAAAAAACCACGCTTATGCGAAACACGTATTTTACAGCAGATCGCGAACGAAGAATTTCTCGATGCGATGCACAATCTGATCCAATCTTGCCTCCAGAGATCCCCGACATCTCCTGCTCAATGTATCACCTTGCCGGTCTGTTATACGGAGATTTTCCCGACGAACTCATTGAAGTTCTCTCAAAGAAAGGGAAATTGACAGCCGATATTCAAGCTTTTCTGCGACATAACGAGAACGGAGAGATGGTCTTCCACGACTGGGAGCAGAAGAAGGTTTTCCTACCCTATTTCGATATTTTGAAAACAGATGCAGCCGAAGCCGAGATCCTGACCGGCACAACTGATCGTTTTGCTGCTGCTAGACAGATGTTTGAATGGGGTGCAAAAGAGATTTTAATTTCACACAATAGCGAAATGTTGGTGTATGATGGTAATGAATATTATACATGTCCGGTTAAGGCAAGAAATCTTTCCGGCCGAACCGGTCGCGGTGAC
>JAIKWO010000165.1 GCA_024684675.1 Lachnospiraceae bacterium | reverse complement strand
GCACAAACACCTGACGTTGCAATTGCTTGGCTTCGTACTCGCTGCAATAGTTTTCAAGCTTTCGGATCAATTCCTTCGATTTGCGCACCGTAATGAACTTGGATGATTGGATCGCATCAACGAGAAGCTTTAATTCCGGCAATTCAAATTCGCGACCGCTTACTGCGTAATATGTGTACTTGCCTTCCTTGGTCCCCGTGACCTCAATGCCAAGCTCCTCCAGCATCTCAAGGTCCGTATAGATACTCTTCCGCTCCGCAGATACTTCGCGCTTTTCAAGCTCCTCCAGGATCTGCGGCATCGTCAGCGCATGCGTCTCATCGGTCTTTTTGACCATGATGTCCTTCAGGTGGTAGAGCTTCAGTTTTTGGTTGTTTCCTCTGGACATAATGCCGCCCCTCATTTTGCTGATTGATCAGGACACCGTAGAAAATGAAACCACCTGTCCGTTCATCATTTCGTCTACAAGACGATCAAACGCTTTCTCGGCTTCTTCACCGGAAAGACCTGCGTCTTTTCCGTCTTTCTCATACCCGTATGTGCCGTTGCCGTTCGAATCATAATTCACATAAGCCAGCTCCTTCAGCTTCAAAGTCTCATTTTCGATCACATACTTGCACATCCAGTGATTGCTTCCCGTATAGATCGCATCGCTGCCGATCGAAATCGGGTATGCGGTGCCGCCACTTGCGATCTTTCCGATCTCGAACGGTGCCGCGTCTTTGTAGATCAAAAGCGTTGCATCGATCGCCGCATCATTTCCGTCCATGTTATCAAACGTGCCGCTTGCAGCGAAAAAGACATCGGTATCACCGATTTTCTCATTTGCATAGCCCATGCCGGCCGTAAACTTCTTATCGATGATCTGTGTGAATGTATCACAGCCGCTAAGATCAAGCGTGGGCGCTACTTCCTGTGCGGCACCGGTTACATCCGGCGTCTCTGCCGCTTCTTTCGGATTCCCGGCGTTCTCAGGTGCTGCCACCTGTGTCTCTTCCGCTATGGATGTCTCCTGGGCCTGTTCACTCTCCCCGACCTGTTCTGCATCCTGCGTACCGGACACATCTTTTGGTTCAACCGTCTTGCCACAAGCGACAAGCGAAACCGTCATCATTGCGGCCAACGCAAACATGGCGATCTTCTTCATCATATAATTATCCTCCTAAATACATGATCACAGTGTGATCACCGTATTGTTCATACCGTATGCAGCGATATAGCTTACGTTCTCTGCCATCCCGAATACAAGCCTGATCCCGATGTTCCCGGTCGGATCATCCCGCTCTTCTTCGATCAGCCGGCGACGCTTCTTAATATTAAAAGGCTTCCCGTTGTCACGGAAACGGATCGTGATCTGATGCTGTTCATCTTTGTCTTTCGGCGCTTTGATAAAAAGACGCACGCTAAACTGTTGATCCGAACTCGTAAAACCATGATTGATCACATTGGAGAAAACGCGCTTGCCAACGGCCTGCAGATAGAACGCCACACACTGATTGAGCGCCAGGGACGGGATCCCGACCACATACCATCTGATGGCATAGGCCGACATATCAATGATATCCGTATCGTCGCGATCAGACTCTGCATAAAATGTACCCATCAGCATCAGAACTGTCGTCGATAGGGACAGTACAACGCAAAGCGGAAACCGCGTCGCAGAGGACTGTACGGACAGGGTCGCAACCGCACTGACAGAAGCAATCGTCAGAATGAAGCCATCACATTCACCTATCCTTATGATTGTAAATACTCATATCCATCTCGCCGGCTTTTTTGGCAATGATCGCTGATACCACAACATCGCCCAGGCAGTTGCTCATGCAAAGAAACATTCCGACAAGCGGTCCGATACCCATAACAAGCCCGACCGCTTCCGTCGGTACGTGAAGCTGCTCCAATAAAACAGACAGGCAGATGACCATCGCGCCGGGAATGCCGGGTGCACCCATCGAAAGAAGCACGATCAGAACGGCCAGCGTGACCAGATGACTCGTGGACACAGGTGCGCCATAGATCTTGGCAAGCGTCAGCGAAAATACCGACAGCATAATACACGTTCCGTGCATATTGATCGTCGAGCCAAGCGGGATCGACAGGCTGCAGATCTTGGAACTGATGCCCAGCTTCTTTTGGCATACATCCATGTTGAACGGAATCGCCGCGTTGGAGGAACCGATGGAAAAAATCTGCATCATCGTCGGAGCATACTTCTGGAACAATCGTCTCGGATCCAATCTGCCGACTACGATCATCAGGATCATGTAGAAAACCATCATGCACGACAGACCGAAAATAAATGTTGCCGTCATGCCCAGGATGGACAGGATCGTCTTGCCGCCGGTCGAAAGCACCATGGATGCCATCGAGCAGAAAATTGCAATCGGCATGAAACGGATGATGATCGCTGCGATCTTCATGAAAAGCTCGTTAAATGCGTCAAACAGTGAGATCAGCACAGCTGAATACTTGCCGATCAATCCGGTCGCGATACCGCAAAGAAGCGCTAAAAAGATCAGCTGTGGCATATTGTCGTTTAAAAACGGACTGATAAAATTGGATGGTGCCATCCCGATCAGGATCTCCATCACAGAAAGATCCGCCGTCGGTGCCGTCGATGCGGCTGCCGCGATCTCCTGCGCAGGCAAAGCGGCGCCCGGTTCAAACAGATAGAAAGCACCGATCCCAATAAGCACGGCCACAATAGTTGTCAGCACATACATCAAGATCGTCTTACTGCCGATCCTGCCAAGTTCGCGCAGGTTCGAAAAGCCTCCCACGCAAGTTACAATGGAAAAAAATACGACCGGCGCAATGATGAGTCGCAGCGTATTTAAATAGATCGTCTTGACCGGTGATAACACATAATCATTCAATCCCTGATTGAACGATTCCGGTGCAAACGCAGATAAAAGAAGCGCTATGCCGATGGAAGAGAAAAACGCGACAAGCGTTTTATAAAGAAACAGTCGTCTGTATTTATACAGGGTCAGACGGATAAAGTTATAGCCGTCTTTATGGCGGTATTTCAAATCGCCGGCAATTGAGCGCAGCATGATAAAGCGGAGATCATCCCGCGCTTCTTTGCCGACCTCTTCCGCTTGCAACTCTGCGGACTTGATGTTATCCAAAAGATGATACTCGTTGCCGGGGGCGGAAAGTTCGATCGTAGTGCGGCCGAACAGCTTCTGTACGCTCACCCACAGCTTGCCCGTGCCGCGCTTATGCGCGATCAGGCTTTCGATCGCCTCTAAAGCGATCAGCGTCGTCTTCGCCGTATTTCGCTGCGGGTTGAATGTACGAAGGCACTGCCGGATAAACTCGGCCGCATTGCCGACTTCGTTATTGTCTAACGCAAATTCAGCTGCTTTTCGCATTCCGCTTATCACTCCAATCGAAGAACAAAATTATACCCTTTTATAACTTGTATTATCTCTCTATACCGTATTTATTTTCAATAAAAAAATGTAACATTAAATACCTATTTAGCAAGTCTGCCCGTTCAAGCACGCCTTATTTATAGAATATCTCGCCAAGCTTGAGGTCTTTCTTAAATGCGGAAATGGTTGTGTTCTTGTCGATGATAACGGCTTCAATGCCGAACATCTCTGCCCAGTCAGCCATCTGATCGGCAGTAAGGTCGTAGGAGAATGCGGTGTGGTGTGCGCCGCCTGCAAGGATCCAAGCCTCTGCTCCGGTGTATAGATCCGGATAAGGTGTCCAGAAATTGGTTGCCACAGGAAGATTGGGCATAGCCTTCTCTGTCTTCTTGCATTCCACCTCGTTCAATATCAGTCTGAATCTGTTGCCAAGGTCAATAAGGGACGCCGCTACGCCTCTGCCCTCCTTGGATGTGAATACAAGTCTGGCAGGATCTTCTCTGTCCCCCATGGAAAGAGGCTTAACCCTGATGCTGATAGGACCGTCAGCAATGGAAGGACACACTTCAAGCATATGTGACTGGAGGATTCCCTCCTTACCCCTGACAAGATTATAGGTGTAATCTTCCATCATGGACGTCCCCTTGGCATCCTGCATGCCTGCCGTCATGATCTTCATCAGGCGTACCATCGCGGCAACCTTCCAGTCGCCCTCAGCGCCGAAACCATAGCCCTTCTCCATAAGTCTTTGGATTGCAAGACCGGGTAGCTGTTTGAGAACACCAAGGTCTCCGAAGTGCGTAACGATAGCCTGATAATTCTTTTCTTCAAGAAATCTCTCGAATCCAAGCTCAATCTGTGCCTGTACAGCAACGTGCTTCTTGAATTCCTCAGGGTCTCTTCCGTCAAGGATGATATTGTACTTGCTGTAATATTCCTCAACAAGCGCGTTCACATCAGATATGCTAACCGCTGCAACGCTGTCTGCAATTTCATTGACGGGATATGCATCAACCTCCCAGCCGAACCTGATCTGCGCCTCTACCTTATCACCCTCTGTAACCGCAACATTTCTCATGTTGTCGGCAACACGCATCACTCTGATGTGGCTTGATTCCATCACACCGACTGCCGTTCTCATCCAGATGGCAATTCGCTCTCTAACTTCGTTGTCCTTCCAGTAACCTGCAATGACTTTGCGCTCAATTCGCATGCGGCTTACAATGTGCCCGTACTCTCTGTCACCGTGAGCGGCTTGGTTCTCGTTCATGAAATCCATGTCGATCGTATCGTACGGAAGCTCCTCATTATACTGCGTGTGCAGGTGCAGCAGAGGCTTTCTGAACTCCTGAAGCCCGAGAATCCAGGACTTTGCAGGTGAAAATGTGTGCATCCAGGTGATGACGCCCGCACATGCATCATCTGCATTGGCCTCATTAAAGGTCTGTCTGATCAACTGATTGGTGATCAGTACAGGCTTCCATACAACTTCGTAAGGAAGAATCCCCGATTTGTTGAGCTCTGCTACAATCTCTTTCGAGTGCTCGGCAACATGCCTTAAAACTTCCTCCCCGTACAGATCCTGTGAACCTGTACAAAACCAAAACTTGTACGCTTTTGTCTGAATCATTCTGTTCCCCTCCTTAAAACAATGTTCCCCATGTTGTATGCCTATGCTACCGCATTTGCATTTATCTTTTCTATGGTCTTTCTGATCTCCCCCCAAACCGACAGATCCGTAAAGATATCAACCACACTCCCCTGATCCGTGAACGGAGATTCCTGAAGCACGGAAAGATCCGTCATCATCCCGTTATGAACGATGTATTCCACAATCTGACTCACAAAATAGATCTGTCTGCTGTCAAGACTTGCATTATTCAGAAACTCTGCAAAGGCTTCCTTTGCCGCATTCATATCGAGTCCTATTATACTTCTTACGAATTCACCCAATGGTTTCTGACCGCACTCTTTTTCATAGTCTTCCCTAGTCCCAACTTCTTTCCATAGGATAGCTTCCAAAGATTCCACATCAAGAGATGTAAGTGGCTGATTTGTGCGAAGCTTTGCAATAGCAATTTGATCCTGATGCTGACGGATATAATATTCCGCCTTTGCTTTATAACCCTTCAAATCATCATTCTCAAGTTCCGACTCATTCCATTGCGAATCCAAAATATCATCAGCAAAATCGGTGTAATAAGGGACTGTTCCTTTCGGTAAATACTTCATCAGATCACGCAGATTCGCTCTGATATGTTCAAAATCATCAATACCGGCGCGTTCCACATAATCAGTCTGCAAAATCTTTGTGATCAAATCCTTCTGTACCTGAATCTCCGGAATATTGGCAACCGATGCAATGCCATTCACCTTATCAAACAGATCGGCTTTTAAGCGACCATACTTGCGCCCTGCTAATTGCGCCAATTCCATTCCATAGATCAGCGCATCGAAACGAACTGCCGTAGCGTCATCACCATCAGGCAAAATCAGCGGTGCCAATTCTTCTCGCACCAATACGGTATCTTCGTATGAGATGCTTTGATAATTACTCTCCGAAGAATACAGATCCACATATTTGATATGCTGGCGAACAGCAAAATTCTCACGTTTCAGTTCCTTGACTTTGCCGGTCATCATCTCAACAAGGCGATTCCGATACGCAATCAACCGATCCACCTGATAATTGATATCCTGCAATTTATATGCAATCTGAAATTCCAGATTAAAAATTGCGCCCTGCAGAGCGATCATATTCGCAGTCGGGCGCCCTTCCCCCATCCGAAAGAATTCGAAATTGCCGCAAAAATCAAAGATATAGAACTTACTCTTATCTTCTCCGTCTATAAGCCCCGGACACAGTCTGGTACCTCTGCCGATCATCTGCCAAAACTTAGCCTTGCTCATAACTTTCTTGAAAAAGACAAGATTCAAGACTTCCGGCACATCGATACCGGTATCCAGCATATCAACGGAAATAGCAATCTGCGGAAGCTTCTTCGCATCAGAGAACTCGTCGATTGCACTCTGCGCATATGTCATATAGTTATCAATAACTTTTGCAAATGCCTGTCCATTCGCGCCCTTCGCAAGATTCGGATACTCTTTATTGAATACTTCCAGAATCTTTTCCGCATGCGTATGATTCTTGGCAAAAATAATTGTCTTACCGATCTTCTCACCGTAATCAATCTTCAACGCATCACGCATCACAATATGAAGCACCTGACGAATGGTATCTTCATTAAACAGCCAGGTATTCAGTGCTGACGAGTTGATCTTCTCCGGAAGTTCCCCATTTTCATCCTCAAACGTATCCTCGTAGATCTCCTTTTCTTCTTCAGAAAGCTCGGCGTAACTGATGCCCTGTTCGATGAATTTCAACTTCGTCTCAACAGACATATAATCGACAAGATATCCGTCCTTTACAGCCTGCGCCAGGTCGTATCCATATGTGGGTACACCGTTTTCTAATTCAAAAATCGAATAGGTATTCTTATCGATCTCGTCCTTCGGTGTCGCTGTGAGGCCAACAAGCGGCGCATCAAAATATGTGAAGATATCTTTATACTTGTTGTATATGGATCGGTGCGCTTCGTCACAGATGACAAGGTCGAAATGTCCGCATGTAAAAAGCTTGCCCGCTTCATCCATTACGGAGTCGATACAGCCCATCATTGTCTGATATGTTGAGAAAATACAGTGAGAATTGTAATTCTCCTTCTCCTCACACAGATTCGTACAGGACAAATCCGGAAGCAAATTGACAAAACTTCTCTTCGCTTGCGTCACCAAAGAATTCCGATCTGCAAGGAATAGGATATTCTTAACCCATCCGGCATCCAAAAGCACCTTACAAAGCGCAATGACTGTTCTTGTCTTACCGGAACCTGTCGCCATGACAAGGAGCGCTTTTCTGCGATTCTTTTTATCAAAGCTGTCACAAACCGCTTTAATCGCAGCTTCCTGATAATAACGTCCGGCAATATTCCTATCGACAGTCACATGGTTTAAGCTTGTTCGCATGGATCGAAGATTAAACCACTTCTCCAAGTCACGCTTTGAATAGATCTCCGCTACTTTTCTCTCCGGATATTGATTGTCAACGATTCTGGTATCAAAACCGTTGGTCAGGAAGACAACCGGTCTTCTGCCATATTCTCGCTCCAGAATATCTGCATAAAGCTTGGCCTGCTGCCGCCCCTTCGCAACATCAACGCAAGTACGCTTTGCTTCAATAACCGCAAGCGGTTTATGAGCATCATCATAGAGAACATAATCCGCGAATCCCACTTCAGATTTGTTGGGCATTCCTGGCAGCTCTACTTCGTTAAGCCAATCTCTTCCTTCCGTCCATCCGGCATCGGCAAGTATCGAATCAATATAGATCTTGCGGGTTTTGTATTCAGACAGTTCAAGCGGCTTCGGAACATAGGTCTGCTGCTTTTCAGAACGGCGAGAAGATAAAGCCTCCCTCAGAGATTCGTTCTCTTTACGAAGTTTTTGCAGATCGAGATCCTTCTTTGCGGAATTCTCAATCTCTCTTTCCAGATCTGCCTTGGTCGCTTCCGCCTGCTCACGATTCTCTTTGCTCTTACGTACCCGCTCTTCTATTAGGTTCGCATCAAAATCATGTGCTTCATAAAACGCAGAGTAGCAATACGCAATATAATCCAGATAGATGAAAAGATACTCCAGACATAGCATCGCCTCATCACGGCCAAGCTTCTTATTGGTATGCGCCACATTATTCCCGCATCTGCGGATAAAATCCATACGATTCCACAGATCCGGACCGATCATCTGTCTGTACTCTTCCGCATTCATCAGGCTCTTCAGATTATCCCGATAAGGCATCTCCAGATCTATTTCGACGGAGTACATCCATTTCAGCGCAAATTCCATGGCGCGACGGCTATTAATAATACTCGCCTCCGGATCCATGAGAATAATTCGCTCTGCAGATATTGCCACGTTTGAAAAGCTATTGAATTTCGGCTCTTTCTTTAAGTAATCGAAGTTCGTTTTCATTAGGATACCTCCTACTGAATTGTTCGCCTAAGAAGCATTATCTAATCCACAGCTATCAGCAACCGCTGACAATTGTTTCTAAAGCGCTTCGAACTATTCAAAAATACCGAATAGTTGAATCCTCAGATAACTCGCCATCTTTATATACTTTCTCTATATGATCATTAATTGTATTAACTCTCACATCATATAGTTTCGCTATTATTTTCTATGTAAGCCTAATATTCTTATTCTCATAACACATCTCAAAACTCTCAGGAGACTCCCATGATGATGCTATATATGTAAGATATTCAGCTACTGATAATACCGCCTGTAATTCTTTCGTTTTGGCATTTACCCAAAATACTCCTGCATTATACTATCAAATAATTTCTTTGTTTCATCCAAAGATTTCTGCACTGTAACTTTTGATTTATCCACTTGTTTTACAAATGTTTCATACTCCCTTTGTACTTGGAGATTAGGGATTCTAACAGCAAGATTTGCTATGCTCTTTGTATTTACAACATGCTGCGTTGAGCCTACAAGAGTGCGTTCTATCTGTCCTTTTACAAACGGTGAATTAATCAACCCGGCCAAGAAAACAGAAGTCGCAATTTCATAATTCGGAACTATCACAACAGTATTCAAGCATTGAGCTTCAGGTCCATAATACACATTAGCTTGCCCATTGGATCCATGTCTTGCAATAAGTAAATCGCCTTCATGAATCTGTGATTTCTTGTTTTTTTCATGAAACTCTTGCGTAACATATTTTAAATTAGACAGATCAATTCCATTATCAGTAATATTCCCCGTCCTAAGCATTGGAATACCAAAATCATCTGTGTAAAACTTCTCACATGTACCAACAAAGCCTACTTTAACCCGATCGGTAATAGCTTCCATCGTAGTTTCCTCTCCTAAAGGAGAATTATTATAGAACTCGACAAATCGGGTTTTGAGAAGGTTTTCCAACTCACTAATTTCTTTTTGACGCTTCTGAACGATCCTGCTTAGTTTATCAAGAACCTTTACAACTTTTTCTTGCTCATCAATGGTTCGTATATCTATACTAACCTTCTTTAGATATCCTGCTGAAATGTTCGGCTGAGCTCCTCCAATACCATCGTTTATAAACTTTTGCTTTTTGCTTCTAAGAAAATAATACAAATACTCAGGTATTACGTCTTTACATGGTTTAAACGCTGCACAAGCTTGATTTGTACAAGCATCTAATTTCAAAATAGACGTTGCGCCAATGGTTGCTCCATACATAGCAATAAGAACTGTCCCCGATTGGTATATTCTAGCCGAGGAATTCTTTAATCCTTCTTCTGTAATGCAATCTTCAATAGAATACAAATATTCCTCCTTGAGATCACCAGTTTTCACCCACGGGATGTCACCGCCATAATACTCTGGATGCATTTTAGATGGTGTCCCTCCGGAACCAATTTCAAATATTTCTCCTAGTGTCTTCCTCATCTATCATCCCTACAAATCTTAATTGAAAATTCAGAATTCCCGAATGTTTTCATACACAACAAGTTCCATTCAATAGTAGTTTATGCGAAAATGCACAACTTCTGCAAATCTTTCTTAACCTATCATCAGTTTCAAAATACTATTTTTGCAAAGAGAAGCGCTTAGGTTACGCCATATCTGCCTGCTTTGAATATGATTCCGATAGCATTCATTCTTTATATCCAGTGTGTTGGCGTCATAACCAGTCTTCCGGGCTCATTTCTAACCGTATGAAATTCCATACGGTAAAATTCGTGTTATATAGCGTCTCCCACATGGCGAGAAAATCCATTGTAAAATACGAACTCATCCAGCTAGAGATAATGGTACGCGGATCTTCAGCATTATAATATTTTGCAATATCAGTATTCATCCCTTAACCTTGCCCACTGCAATATAAACAACTTACGTTCCATGGAATTAAAACCCAATCTCCATTATTTTTCCACGGAAACGATGGTTTACCCTCTTCATTTTGATAAGCGCAGCCAAATTCGAGCTCTCCAACATTCTGAATCTCATCTTCGTTCCATGTTATCCGCACTAACAGCCTTGTAAAAGAACATCCTCGTTCTTCAATTTCAAGCAACGAATACGACTGCAGAATCTTTTCAGCAAACATTTTTCTGCATTCACCAGCGCGTTTTCTTTCTGATTGTTCATATCTATATAAATTCTTTAGCCTTTCAGAAAGATTTCCGTAATTCATATTGCGCCATGCCTCAAGCATTTCCAACAATGGTATAATGTATGGGTACTCTGCACATTCATCTGCCGACGGAGTTGAAGAAATATCCATTCCAATAATAATGTCTCTTCTTTGCCACTTATTTAGCATTTTTTTATCTTTTTGATTTTCTAATATCCGTCTTAATGTTTCCTTTAGCGGTGGAGGATTTATTTCTTTTTCATATTTTGTTTTCCTATAGTTCTCACTTTCCTTCATATGTATCCAATCCGCCACTGCAAACATCAGCGCCACGCACTTGCACGATACATATTTATTACCATAATTTATATCCCTACCGTGCAGTATTCCATTCCTGTATGGAACATAAATTGGATCCGCATTTGTTTGCGTTCTTTTTTGCGAGAACACTTCTTTCATTCTTTGAAGCGTCTCGTCACATCCAACCAAGCAATCCCATGCGGACACATCTGTTTTCTCCGCAAAAAAGCCCTTGCTCTTCGTATAATCATTTACAACACCGTCTATTATTATAAGAAACATCGGTACACTTGCATAATACCTGCCTTCAAAGTGTTCCTCAAACGCCTCTTCGAGCATTTTATGTCTCAGTGCAAACTGTTTTGATTTATTTTTTAACCATTGAATAATTTGCTTGACATCATTTAAATAAAAAGACAAAATGATCTTCTCGCCGGCCTCAACTCCATTACTTTTTGCTTCTGCAACAGCTTTCTGAACCATTGTGATATTAAGAGAATCATACGCACACCACCCCTTTTCAGAAAAATAATATATATACTCGTCAATAGAATTCTCCATTTCATTTATCTGTATGCTAATACTATTCAATTGTTCTCTCCTCTCTTTGGGTAAAACAAATGAGAGCAATCTCATAGTTTGCATATCATTCTTTAATTTAGTTATGCTTTGTAATTTTTCATTCAATTTTTCACCCTTCACTTTTGTAAAAAAAGATACTCCATCAGCGTAAAAGATCAACGGTTTTCTTCCATACGGTTCTTGTGCTAAAGCAACATGCTCGCTTCTTTTATATTTATAATGTCATAAAAACCGCAAATTGTTCCGGCGCATCAAATTCCCAGCCAATCTTTTTTCCTTCGGATTTCCGAATTCGTCCTATGGTTCGTATAATACGAGAAAAATTCAGAAACAACTGGCATATAATAGCCATGCTTTTCGAGTTCACATATTTTCTCACGCAATTCTTTTATTATTTCGAATACATATAATACAGAATAACCCTGAATATAATCTGCATTAGCAGCCACATCTAGAAGATAATCTATTTGAGTCAACGCGTCCCCTTCCATCCCATAGAATAAAACCTTGCAATTCTGCGCCAACATATCCGACATCTCTTCTTTATGAAGATATCTTTTTTCCCCATGTTTTTTACTGATTAACTCTTGAATCCCTTTCCACTCCGATAAAACACTTCCATGATTCTTATTCTTCCCCTGTTTTTCGAAAATGTAATCCAGATTATAATATCGTGTATAGCCGGCAAACTCATCTAAAAAGACTAATATCTTCTGATGTATTCCCGTTAGTTCTTTTATTCCCGCCTTCCTCCATAGTTCAATCAATTTATGTCCCACAACATTCTCAGCATTTACGGTAGGAAAAGCGCCTTCATTCTCTCTACGATACCTCATAATAATTATTATTTTTAGTACCCTCTCTATTGCAATTGAAAGTTCGAAAAAAGCCCTATAGTAGATCCCCTTTTCTCCCATTCCAGCTCGTCTTAACGAGTGCAGCCCGCTCTTTAAGAGTGCTGATGTCAATTCACACTCTTCAAGCATCCTAACTTCCTTTTCTTGCATTTTTGCCCCCATGAATGCTAATTGTTTTGTAAGCAATGTACCGCACTAAGCACTGCAAGATTAAAATGAGGTCAAACTCATAAGTCGCAATTAGAATCATTCCAAATCTATCTTCTCGACTTGCAAATAAAAAGCATCCTTCGCCCTCGGATCAGTTAATCTCCTTTTGCCTAGATTCTCATTTCACTTTTAATTATCTCCGGAAACTACGTTTTCAATCATTCCCGTCACAAGATTCTGCAACTGCTTTGCGTTTTGAGATGTGATCACAGGCTTTCCGGTACGGCCTTCAATTTCTTTTCGTGCATTTCCTGCGATTGTACCGCCTTCTCTTGCGACCTTCCGGTTTGCATCTAATCCGATCGGATTTGCAGCCTTAGTCAGCTCTGTCGTTGTCGCCTCCGCAAGCATATTAAGTGCCAGTTCCAATGTACTCATATTATCCCGGAGATTTTCTTTTTTGAGCCCCTTCAGGCTCTTATACTGCCTTGTTGACATGCCTGCCCATGCTCTTGTAACTTCATCCGTCAAGATCGCAAACTCTTTCCTCTGCTCTACGCCATGCTCCTTCCATTGATCCGTCAATTCCTTTCTAGCGCGGATTGTTTGGAGTCTTTGATTAATCCAATCAGCATCATAGCCGAGTCGCGCATATGTCTCCAATGCTCTGTCAATCGTCAGTTCCGGATCGATCGTTTCCTCGATTCGTTCGCGTCCCACCTGCGCCAGCCACGTCTTAAATGGCTCTGCTTTTTTTGACGGAATAGATTGAATGATACGAAGCAGTTGTTCTGTGTTTGCGACGTCAGTTTTATACCTTTTTCCATCCTTAGGTGACTTCAATTTCAGTTGGTTACAATTTGTAACCAACTGGTTTCCTTCTTCTTTTAATCTGTTTTTTAGAACCTTCCAATAATTTCTGGCGCCATCTGTATCAGGCTGTTCTGTTAGTGCACCAACCACGTCAACAATAGAGAAATACCACTCCTCTTCATCTTCCACCCATGCTGTTCTGATCGGCTGGTCTTCATATATCTGTATTCTATCCTTCATGATAATTACTCCTCAGCATTAGCTTAAACATCTAACAGTTTTTCTAATGCATCCATCTCTTCGCTGATTTCCAACTCTATCGCGCGGATATTAGCCATGATTTCCGAAGTCGGCGGGTACTCCACTTTCTTATACTCTACTTCTTTGTATTTGTTGATCGAAAGATCATATTCGTTATCTACGATGTCCTGCTTCGGCACCACAAACGACTTGTCTGTGCGCTTCCGGTCTGCCTCAGCAGCGATATTTCTAAAGCGTTTAATGATGTCCGGAATATCATTTTCGCTAACCGGTGTACGCTTATCATCCAAGCTAAATCCATCCGCAGTCATATCATAGAACCATACGTTATCTGTGCCGCCATGACCGGTCTTAGTAAAGATCAAAATTGCAGTAGATACACCGGCATACGGCTTAAATACACCGGACGGCATTGAAATGACCGCTTCCAATCTGTTCTCCTCGACGATCTGTTTGCGGATATCCTGATGCGCCTTGGAGGAGCCAAAAAGGACACCATCCGGAACGATGCAGGCACAACGCCCGCCGACTTTCAGCATACGCAGGAAAAGCGCCAGAAATAAAAGTTCTGTCTTCTTCGTCTTGCATACCTTAAGCAGATCGCCGGATACAGCATCCGCATCCAGGCTCCCCTTAAACGGAGGATTTGCAAGGATCAGAGAATACTTATCATGATCTGCGTTCTGATCGGACAAGCTGTCGCGATATTCAATAAACGGATTATCAATCCCATGCGTCATCATATTCATGGCACCGATACGAAGCATCGTTCTGTCCATATCAAAGCCGTTGAACATAGAATTCATGTAATGATCTTTTTTATCCTTGTCAAAAAAGATTTCTTCCTTCTTTGTTTCTTTTAAGTATTCAGCTGCAGAAACAAGGAATCCCGAAGTACCACACGCCGGATCGCAAATCACATCGTTCACCCCCGGATCTACCATCTCAACCATCATCCGGATGATATGACGCGGTGTTCTGAACTGACCGTTTCTTCCGGCAGAAGCGATTTTGTTTAATAAATATTCATAGACATCCCCTCGAACATCCGAAGACTGTGCGGCATTCATCATTTCATAGATCTCATCCAGCGAGTCCACAACCTTGGATAAAAGCAGCGGCGTCGGGAGTTTAAAAATGGCATCATCCATGTACTTCGAATATGCACTGTTCTTATCGCTGTGAAGAATCTTGATGAATGGGAACACCCATTCCTGCATCACCGTGTACATTCTGCCGGCCGGAAAATCATGAAAGACAGACCACTTTAGTTGCATTCCGTCAATGGAACGATCTCCGATCTTTACTTCATCCGCGAAGATACTCTTATAAGAAAGCCCAAGCATGGCGCTTTCTTTTTCCCTTTTATTATCAACATCGTCCAGATCTCTGATAAACATCAAATATGTGATCTGTTCAATCACCTCCAGCGGATTCACAAGACCGCCTGCGGCAAACACATCCCAAAGGTTATCTATTTTGTTCTTTAATTCGCCTGTGATCATTTACTTAATCCTCCGCATTCCATGTGTATTTTGTGTAGCGCCCGCCGCTTATTTTCTTTATCTCGTTACTCTTTAACAGCCCCGCTAATGCTCTTTGAACTGTCGTATCGCTGATATCCGGATTCATTTCTAAAAGCTCCGACTTTGTAATCGTGCCGATATGATCCTTTATAATCTCTCGAATCCGATCTATCTTTGACAGATTAGGGTTCGTTACCAGCTCCACCCTGGTTTCAAATTCCCTATATGCATTTACGATTACACCCAGCATATAATTCACGAACGGCTTGTAATCATTCTCATTTTCATGCCAGTTTAAAGAGCTATCTTGTAATGCTTCGTAATACGTTTCTTTAGATTCTTCAATGATCTTCTCAATACTGATATACTTCCCCACAATGAAATCTGACTGATACAGTAGTAAAAGAGTCAGCAATCTGCTCATTCGACCGTTCCCGTCATTAAACGGATGAATGCAAAGAAAATCAAAGATAAACATACAGTTTAAAATCAACGGATCCACTTCGCTTTTTGCATCACGGAACGCCTCGCAAAGAGCATCGACCGACTCCGGAGTCTCCCACGCAGGAACAGGGCGAAATCTTACTTTCTTGTTACCTGATTCATCCTCTTCTTGAATGATATTGTCTTCAGTCTTAAATACGCCACCGTCTACATTGCTAATGAATTTATATAAGTCACGGTGCAATTGAAGAAAGTAATTTGCTTTTATCGGAATAAAATCATAGTTCTTGTGAATCGTATTTAACACATCGCGGTAACCCGCAATCTCAGATTCATCTCTGTTGCGAGGAGTTGTCTTTTCCTGCACCAGATTCTTTAATCTGTCATCTGCGGTAAATATACCTTCTATCCTATTCGAAGCTTCGGTGCTTTGGATTCTCGCGATCATGGCAAGCTCATTTAACTCATCTTTATGAGCTTCAATAAACAATCGCTGTTCTCCTTTATACTCATTAATACAGGTAAGTTTTTTTACAATTTCCGGGGTTAAAAGCTTTTTCCATTTGTCTCTGAAACAATAATCTCTCATTTAATGCCTCATTCGCTATTCAATTACGTCATTTTAAAAACCAATGACAAAATTAATACATAATAATTTTACGCTTAATCCGGCAAATCGTCAATATGTTCAATTTTGTCATATTTCTTCTGAATGACCAAATTAAGGCGACTTATAACAAAAAACAGACCATCCTTTCTTCAGGATGGCCTGCATTCATAAGATATGCTCTTTTAATCTTTCCCTATTCCCTTATCCGATCAGCCAGTCGTACATCGGCGAATTGAAGACTTCCGATGTCGCCGTGACTCTGGCGTAAATTTGGCGTAGCAACAGATGTCTTTCGTTATTGTCCATGAACAATATCTATTTCAGAAGACATCCAATTCATCTGCCATAGCTTCAATCTCCTGGCGCTGTTTCTCCATGGAGACCTCTGCATAAATGTCCATTGTATCCTTGATGTTGGCATGACCCATAACGGTCTGTATAACCTTTAAGTTCACATCTCTCTCGCACAGTCTCGTGCAAAATGTGTGCCTTAAACTGTGGCACGATATATGAGGCA
>JAIKWO010000156.1 GCA_024684675.1 Lachnospiraceae bacterium | reverse complement strand
TCGTATTATGGCTGTGCGCGATCGCCTTGATGCCGGCGCGCTGCGCCTCCGCAAGATAGATGGATGCGGTGCTTCGCATATGACCGTGTACGACCGCGATCTCCGGATGCTTTGCAAAAAAAGTGCGCCACTGCCTGCGGTCTCCTATCACCCCGGCGCCGCGAAACGGCCGCATGGAATAGATCCGACCACCGAGTGACAACACTTCTTCGCTATATTCACACATATCCGTCGTGTGAATGACAAAATCAAATTGTATCCTGCTTCGGTCGATCCGGCGGTAAAGATTCATGATCATCGTCTCCGCGCCGCCCCTATCGAGGCGCCCTAAGACCTGCAGGATGCGAACGGGTTCATGCATTTAAATAAGGCTCCCAATCCCATTCAAATCGTTCAATATCTTCTTCCACAAGGTCGGTTCCAAGCTGTACTTCCACAAAGCTGCAACCCGTTCTGGACGCCATCGCATGCGTATGACCGCGTTCGATCACGAGGATCTCACCGCGATGTACGGTTCGCACCGTTCCATCCAGCATAAACAAACCCTCCCCTTCTGTCACAGTCCAAATCTCATCCCGGTAGTGATGGAGTTGACAGGAAAGACCACGCCCGGGCTCGACCCACAGGCGCTTGGTAAGGGATTTTTCCGGTCCCGGACCGTCATTGCTGATATCCAGCACGCGGTACTCGCCCCACTGACGCTTTTCATACATCGGTCTGTGGTCGACGCGCTCAACGTAAGGCGCCATATGCGAGCTTGCACCCTTGTTGCTGACAAGGATGCCGTCAGCACTTGCAACAACGACCGTATCGGTAAGCCCCAGTGCCACGACAGGAATTTCCAGTTCATTGATCACGTGGGTGTTCACACAATTCTCTCCGCTGACCACGTTGCCACCGTTCGGATGCTTCATGATCTTGGTCATCGTATTCCAGGTACCGATATCATTCCACTCCCCATCATATTCTTCATAGATCAGGGACTTGCTCTTCTCAATGATCCGATAATCGAAGCTGATCGTAGGAAGATTTTCGTAGCCATTATACAGCTTCTCATAGGAGACTTCGCCGATCTCGTCTTTAATCAGACCCGCCACATAGCCTCCCCGCATCACGAAAACGCCGCCGTTCCAGCGCGCGCCCGTTGCCATAAGGGTTCTGGCAGTCGGCAGATCGGGCTTCTCTACGCAGTGGTCGACATGCTTATAGCTCGAACCGGTTGCGCTGTCTTTCTTTTCCACGATATAGCCGTATTTTTCCGACGGATAAGTCGGCTTGATACCGAGCAGGCAGATATCCGCACCCGATTCACTAAGCGCATGGTCCATGTCGCGAATCTTATCAAAATAATCCAGCTCTACATACGGATCGACCGGCAGGATCGCGATCGTCTCCGCAGGATCCATCTGCTCCTTATCAAGCAGATACGCGCCCGCTAAGAGGATCGCCGGATAGGTGTTCTTCCGAAGCGGCTCCGATATGCTGATCACGCTCCCTGCAAGCTGCCTGCGGATCGGGTCGTTCTGCACGGAATTCGCCACGAGATAGATTTGCGCCTCCGGATGGATGGTTCTGATCTGGCGCGAGATACGCTGGATCATAGACTCCGGATTACCCTTGTCATCCTGTAATACCTTCATAAACTGTTTGGAACGTACATCGTTGGAAAGCGGCCATAAGCGCTTTCCGGAACCGCCCGATAACAGTACAATCTTCATAGTGCCTCCTTATTACGCGCTACAGTCCGTAGTGCGCCTGTAAGTATTCTCCGATATATCTTGTCGCCTTCGCGCTGCCGTAGCAGTTGAAGTGCGTATTGTCCCTGAAATCATGATCGAGGTCGATCCCCATCTCATCCATCAGCTCAAACATGTTGATGTACGGAACATCAAATTCTGCCGCAAGCTTTTCAATCGCAAGCGACTCACCTTTTGTAAAGCCGCCGTTCGGCGCTTTGAAAAAAAGAAGCTGCGCGCCGTTTGCATCGCAAAGTGCTTTGATCTCCCCTAGTGCTTCATATGTATCCGCAGGAATCTCAGTAGGCTCGGTCGTATCGGCATCATAGTATTCCGAAAAATCCGGACGCTCATCCGCAATAAGATCCGGCGTATAGGCACCTTTGGAAAGTTCAAGCGGCTTGCTCACAAAGTCTTCCGCCGTCAGTTCCTGCCAACGATCCTTGTACTGCACAAACGGGATCAGAAGGCAAAGCGTATCACCAAGATCGCCGCCTGTCATGCGATAGCACTCGCGCACCTTGAGCCACGAAAGCGGCAGATCCATCAGCGAATAGTTCACCGAAGAGGAATCCATCACCTTCAGCTGCTTGCATACACCGAGCATTTCGACACATACCACCTTCGGATGCTGCGTCTTAAAAGCTTCTTCGGTAAAAAGACGTGTCAGGCGAAGCGCCTGCGCGGATGCACCGAAGTCATACGATTTGATCCCGAATTCATCTTCCAAAACCTTGGGATCTGCCGTACAGAACATCGTGCTCGCTCCAAGGAACAGCACATCCAGGGAATCCGGCTCCTCCAGATAGAAGCCCTTCACTGCATCTGTCCCGCGATGGCCGGTATTTAGTTGCAAAACGCGCTGCATCAGATAGAGGATACCAACCAGTACCGAGACAAAGACGAGCGCTGTGATCAGTTTCTTATGCATCATTAAAATCCAAAATAGATAAAATCAGCCGCATCATAGCCGGGTCCGTACGCACCGAAAAGCGCCACAATAAGGATCGACACAAGCAGGATCACAAAGCGAACCGGAAGATACATGCTCCTTAAACCCTCACCAAGGGTTATTGTTTTTTTCTCCGCGAGATACTCCGCAAGAAGCACCAAAACCGTCATCATAAGCACGACGATCAGGTACGCTCCCGTGACGCCGAAAAGCTCTGTCGCTTCACCCGAAAGAGTCGAGGCATGCACATTTGTAAACATCAGCCGGATATACATAAGCCCTTCTCTTGCCGAAGGGATCCGGAAGAAAATGTAAAGAATGCCAACAATGATCCAGGTCTTCACGCGCCTTACAAGATTCCAAAAGCCATTCTCAAAATTGACCGTCTTCCCGCATCCCAGCTTTTTAGAAACCGAAGCCGCAACATACTCGATCACCTGACAGGCGCCGTGCGCACCGCCCCAAAAAAGATAGCGCCAGCCGTTTCCATGCCAAAGACCGCTTACCAAAAACGTTACCATAATGTTACAGTATTTTTTCAGCTTTCCACCCCTGTTCCCGCCAAGCGGAATGTAGAGATAGTCGCGAAGCCATGTGCTCAGAGAGATATGCCAGCGGCCCCAGTATTCCTTGACGTTACGTGCAAGGAACGGATTCCGGAAGTTCTCGCAAAGATCAAAGCCTAGCATCTTCGCCACGCCGAGTGCGATGTTCGTATAACCCGCGAAGTCCATGTAAAGCTGCAGATAGTAGGCTGCCATGCCGATCCAAAGGAGTGCGCCGTCCTTTGATGCAAAGTCGTCATAGACCGTATTCACAAGGATCGCCAGACGATCCGCGATCACAAGCTTCTGAATAAAGCCAAATACCACGCGCACAAAGCCGTCATACACACGATCGCCGTTCCAAAGCTTCCATGTCTCACATGATCTTACCTGCGGCAGGAACCTTTCCCCGCGCTCGATCGGTCCCGAGATGATCATCGGGAAAAAGGTGATATAGATCGCATAGTTTAAAAAGGTCTGCTCGGCCTCACATTTCCCTTTATAAACATCCACAAAGTAGGAAATGATCCGGAATGTAAAGTACGAAATACCGACCGGCATCACAAGCGAAAAGTCTTCACCGGAAAGTCCAAAAGCTCCGCCACAGAACGAGCCCAAAAACGTCGCATATTTATAAATTGCAAGAACGCCGGCTGACGCAAGGATTCCTACAGTCAACACCTTCCTGCCGCCACCGCGGTTTTGCCCGATTAAGAGCCCGATCCCATACGAGATCACTGTCGCGAGCACAAGAACCGTCAGCATCTCCCATCCAAGACACGCATAGAAAAAGATGCTCGATGCGAGAATAAAGATCCTGCGCATTTTTGCCGGAATCAAGAAATACAGAAGCAGCATGACCGGCAGAAAGAACAGAAACTGCGTCGTTGTAAAAAGCATGTCTATTCTCCCTTCCACACGATCACAGGCGATGCCGCAAACGCATCAAACCCCAGACTACCTTCCGAAAGCGCAAGGCACACTTCCGAATCGCCGTTCCAGTCAAAAGAAAGCGGCATATCGAACGATTCACCGGGCTTTAAGTTATGCCACAGGTTCGTTCCGATCTCCCCACGATCTGGACTTCCCAGACGCACATCGGATGCATCGTCATTAATATAGGCGCTGCCCGTATTGGTCACGCGCACGGTCACATAGCAGGTATCGCCTTCCGTCTCCTGCTCGAGCACCTCATAGGCAACCGCCCCTTTGCGGCCAGCACCATCCTTCGCATAATAATACAGATTTGTTTCATATTGCGACTGCACGACTTCCAATGTGCCGCGCTCTCTTGCCATTTCGAATAGCCGTCCAATCCGCTCGATCGGACAGTGCGATGCCAGGATATAGCAGCCGTCCGCGCTAAGCGCCTTCTCAATATTCGGAAGTTCACTGTCCTCTTTGGGGATCGCCTCGCCCCAAATGATATTGTCCGCCGACACATCGCCGATCCTGTCGGTCTCATAGCCGATCCGATACTGCACGACCGGCACGCTGTAATAGTAAACGTAGACCGTCTCACCCTCTGTGATATGATCTGCGACATAGTCAATATTGGAATTGATCTCTTCGCCCGGCTTAAACACGTTCTCAGCGTGTCTGTACACGCTGATCCCATTATTAGAGAAGAGGAAAGCCATCATCAGGAAAAAGAAAACCGCATCGGGCGCCCAGTTCGTCCGATCCGCCACAACGCGAAAGCCACGGTCAAGGGCATAGAATGCCAGGATCACAAAGAGCGGAAACGCGAAGCACCACAGCCTGTCCGCGATCGGAAACATATGGATCGAAGAGGCAAAAAGTGCGATCACAAAACCAACGCCCATCGCGATTGCATACCGGTTCTTCTCTTTGAAGATGCCGATCACGAAGGCCGCAAGTACAAGGAATTCCATGAAAAGCCGCGCTTCGCGGAACGTGATGAAGATCTCATATACGAAGGCCAGCGCCATTTTTGCATCATCAATAGATGTCGGAATCAGCGGAAACGCGGTCGAATCCCAATATGCCTGCATGGAGGAGCTGTTCGCGATGCCACGAAGCCAGAGAAAATAGTTAAGCGCAAAGCTTGCAAGGATGCAAACGCCCGCGATGACGGCGCGCTTCATAAGCCCGCTAGAAGTCTCGCGACTTGCCGATGCAGTGTTTTCTGCAAGACGCCGTGACCGCCATAGCCTCCATGCGCCCTCGAAAAACTCCACGGTCAGAATCCCGCCCAGCATAAAGCAGACCGGATTCGCGCCCCAGAGAAGGATCATGAAGGCAAGCACCGTTTTTCCAAAAGAAAGCCCGCGCGTCTTATACGCATCGTAAATGAGGATCGTAAGAAGCACCCAGACCGCCTCGGACATGTACTGCTTGAACATGTTGGACTGATCCAGCATGAAGTTCATGTTTGCCATGAAAGCGGCGATCCACAGTGGGTGACGCATGTGAAAAAGGCGCCGGCCGGCGTACACAGACAAAGCGAGCACAAGCACAAAGCATACAATGGAAAAGCTTCGAAGCACCGCCTCCGTGTTGCCGAAAAGAAGTGTCAGAAGCTTAACGATATAAAGATACAGCACCGGCGCGCTCTGATCCCATTCAAAGATCTCCGATGTCAGGGACAGAAGCGAACGCTTGCTGAAAGAATACGAAAGCATTGCTTCGTCAACCCAAAGACTGCGACCCACCGAGTTCATGAAAATGCTGACCCCGACGCCCGCCAGTGCGATCAATAAAGCAATGCCGTCCGAAATATTTTTTATGAGAGGCTCACGTCTGCGAGCCTCTATCCATGTTCTAATCATCCACACAGATCCTATTG
>JAIKWO010000138.1 GCA_024684675.1 Lachnospiraceae bacterium | reverse complement strand
TAACTCCTCTATGTATAGACCGGATTTGAACTCGCGCTTTGCGAGTTTCAGCTTTGTATCGATCTCATAGCCACGCTCGTTTAAATACTTCCTGCAGTCTTCGCGCTCTGCAGCGCAAAGAAAGAAACGCTCGATCGGTTCAATCTGCTTCAGCGCCTTCTCGGTCCTAAAAATATACTGCAGTCCAAGTTTTGATGCAGAAAGCGAATGAAGCGCCACATCCGCATTGATCTCACCCTCCGTAAACTGCGCCATGATATAGAACATCTTATTGTCGGCGATCGGGGCAATGATCACATCAGCCTCTTCGATCTTAGCAATGATCTTCCCCACTGTATCAATCGGTAAAAATCCTCCCAGCCTCCCGCGGAAATAGCAGATCGCAAGCATCCATTCAAGCGAACAATCAAAACTCATAATCTTCAAGCCGTCAAGTGAATATCGGAAGGCGTATACAGAAGCTCGCTCATACTCACAAACGAACGCTAAGGCCTGGCTGTACGTCTCTCCAAGATAAAAACCCCTGCCGAAATCGCAGTTGTCTCTTGATCCTTCAATGCCGATCTCCGTCAGTCCCTTTTTAGAACCATGAAACAAAACATCTCGGTACTTTTCTTTTAACAACTCTTCTTTAACGGAATTCATCCTATATTTGTTCTCATAGACATAGGAGTAGAACTTCTCGCAAACAGCGTCCGTTGTGGTGCCCCTTCTCTCAATCTCATCAAGGGTCGTCCTGGATATGCCCGTTTGATCCGACAACTCGGCAGCGCCGATCCTGTCAGCCTCCAGCATAAAGTCGATGTCTTCTTTTATTGTGTAATCACAGTTGATCCGAATCATAACATTTTACTTCCTCTCAACCTGATTATAACAAGCAAAACTTGTTTGTTCAAGTTGGACAAACAAGTTTTGCACAAGACAATTCAAAAGGAGGTAATCGTATGAAACAATCAAGCAACCCGGCTTAGAAGAAACCGCGCACGTGCGCTAGAGGTCGCAAGGCATCCGGGGGATGCCTGCTTTGCGACGACCGAGGACGCCGCTCTGCGGCGGCGAGATCGAACCCCGGGGTTCGATCCTCGGCGCCCGCTTCACAAAAAAAGAGAGATGCAATCGCATCTCTCTTTTTTCGTGAACCGTGCGCTAGAGGATTCGAACCCCCGACCTTTTGGTCCGTAGCCAAACGCTCTATCCAGCTGAGCTAAGCGCACATTCCGTCGCCGTCATCGGCAACATTGTTATTCTATACGTTCACACCCCTTTTGTCAACCCTATTTGCACGAAAAAAGCGGCCGCCCCCCAGGGCAACCGCTCTACCACTCTTTAGTACTCCGGCTCAATCAAACCGTACGTATTTCCTTTTCTCTTATAAACCACATTCACCTGATCCGTCTCTGCATTGCAGAATACGAAGAAGTTGTGTCCAAGGAGCTCCATCTGCACGCATGCATCTTCGGGATACATCGGCTTAATCCCAAACCTCTTGGTACGGATGATCTTGATCTCCTCATCATCCATGTAGTCCTTATCCAGGAATTCCTGCTTAAAGCATCCGGATGTCTGCTTCTGATCTGCTAGCTTGGTCTTATAGCGCTTCAGCTGTCTCTCGATCACTTCCTCAACAAGGTCGATGGATACATACATATCGTTGCTGACCTGCTCGGAACGGATGATGTTGCCCTTCACCGGGATCGTAACCTCGATCTTCTGACGATCCTTCTCTACGTTCAATGTTACATGCACCTCTGTATCGGGTGCGAAGTATTTCTCAAGCTTTCCGATTTTATCCTGTACCGCCGACCTCAAACCGTCGGTCACATCAATATTCTTGCCACTGATGATAAATTTCATATGCATCAACCCCTTCGTCGTCGTTTTCAAGCAATGGTTCTCTTTTAGCGCCTCCGTACCTTCGCCTCACCTGTTTTGCTTATGTACATATTATAGCATATTGACAGAGACAATAGCAACGCTATCTTAAGTTTTCAGTCATTTGTCGCGGTTATCTTTCTTCTGTATTACTTAAAATAGCGCTTGCATTTTACTCTTTTATTAAATATTCACAAAATATGAGCATCTCTTTGGGAAACTCTCCCTTTACATAACAGAAACGAAGCCGAATGTGGATAATGTGGATAATTTGGTGTATAAGTCTCTTTTCCCGAAAATTGGGCTTCTGTTTTGTGGATAACTTTTTGAGCCCATTTTTCTCCAAAATGCAAGCCCAAATTTCTGTTTTGTATAACCTGACAAAAAAGCCCCCCGGCAATACCGGAGGGCTAATTTCTTATTGTTAGAAAATTCTTCTGACCGCCAAAACGTTACGATAATTTGCGCTGG
The DNA here is from genome assembly GCA_024684675.1 of Lachnospiraceae bacterium. GTDB lineage: Bacteria > Bacillota > Clostridia > Lachnospirales > Lachnospiraceae > VSOB01. The sequence continues at coordinate 6,293 of JAIKWO010000138.1, read as the reverse complement.
ATACGATAATACCTGTCTTGGATGTACTTGCATGTACAATCTTGCCGCCACCTGCATAGATCGCAACGTGACCTGAGTAGCATACCAGGTCGCCCGGCTTCGCATTCGCCAGACCGTCAACCGCATAACCCTGACTTCTGTCAGCGGATGAAGAGTGCGGAAGCGATACACCGAAGTTCTCGTAAACTCTCATAACGAAACCGGAGCAGTCGGTACCGTTGGTTAAGCTGGAGCCACCGTATACATACGGATTGCCGACAAACTGCATTGCGTAGTTAACAACCTGTCCGCCAAGGCTTCCGTCGCCCGAAGGTGCCGGTGCAGACTCACCGCCGCCCTGCGAAGAAGAATCCTTCTTCTGCTTCTCCTGTTTCTGCTTCGCGACTTTCTCTTCAGCCTTCTTAGCCGCCTTCTTAGCCGCTGCCTTCGCTTCTTCTTCTTTCTTCAGACGAGCCTTCTCTTCTTCGATGGACTCTGCCTTGACAAAATCGGTACGAAGCTTTACGTAATCGGAAGATACGTAGCCGTAACCTTCTTCGATATCTACCTTAACCCATCCGTCCTTCTCATCGATAACGGAAAGCTCTTCTTCGATCGGAACGAGACCAAGGACTGTTGCATCCATACCGGGCTCTTCACGAACCTTCAGGGTCGTTGTGTTAACAACTGCCACTCTGGTGCCGACTTTCTTGGCAAGATCGACTGCCGCCTGGCCGGTCACACAGAACTCACCCTTTACATAGCCGGTAACGTTACCGGATTTAATCTTGTACCAGCCGTTGGACTCTGTGATATACTCGCCAACCGACTTATCATAAAGCTTGCCGACGATCTCGCCTTCCTCACTCGGCATACTTCTTACATTGACATATCTGGTAACTTTTGCAATGACCAGTTTGGAGAAGGACTTCTCCTCATCGGACATCTTGCTTTCGGCTTTTTTTGCTTCTTCTTTTTTAACGGAATCGGTACTCTTGGCTGCGGTTGCTGTCTTTGCATCCTCAATGATCAGCGTTTTCTCTTCCTTGTCTTCAGACTTGTCCTTCACGCTGTCTTTGATGTTCTTGGGAATCTCAACATCCGTCTCGGTCTCTTCCTCATCCTTGGAAGAAGCTTTTGATTTGGAAAGCGAATTGAACAATGTCTCTTTCTTGGATGCGGCCATGGTCTTGGTCGAAGCCTTCACGCTTTCCTGATCGCTTCCTTCTTCCATTTCCAGCGCCAGACCGGCTGCCGGGAAAAGATCGGAAACGCCGCTTGCTCTTACAGGTAACGAAACGCTGCCTAGGGTTACCATTCCGGTCAGCACCATGGCAGCGAGTCGCAATTCACTACGTCTCATCTATGCCTCCAAACGTTTACATTCGTTTGTATGATAATCTGTTAAGATTTGTTACAGAATTATTACACACATTGACTATACCATTATGTAACCCGCTTGTCAACTTTTTCGGGAAAAATGCTCGTATTTTAGCCATTTCTAATGCAGATTTTATACTTTTTTAATAATTGAAAACGTCCTACTATATGGTACTTAAGTAGGACGTTCGATTTTGATCAATCTCAATTGTTACCAAAATTATTACAGCGTTAAAAGATACGACTGGATACTCGTCACCGCATTCGCTCCGTCAGCCGCTGCCGTGATGATCTGCCGGAGGTTCTTGGTTCTGACATCACCCGCCGCAAAAACACCCGGTTCACTCGTCACGCAGTCTTCGGCGGCCTTGATATAGCCCTTCTCATCAACTGTCAGACGGGTCGCAAAAGCACTTGATTCGGGATTGATGCCGACTGCCACGAAAACGCCGTCGATGTGAAGCGTTCTCTTCTCTCCGGTCTTCTTATTCAGAAGATCGAGCGACTCTACCCGGTCTTCGCCATTAATTTTCTCTGCGACCGTATCCCAGAGGACTTCAACATTCGGCAGGGCCAGCATTTCTTTTTGCAGAATATCCGCCGCGCGCAGCTCGTCCCTTCTGTGAATGAGGTACACCTTTGCTGAGCCACGTGCCAGGAAGATCGCATCTTCCACCGCCACATCGCCACCGCCGATGACCGCTACCGTCTTATTTCTGAAAAAAGCGCCATCGCAAGTCGCACAGTATGAAACGCCCATGCCGGTCAGCTCTTCCTCGCCCGGAACCTTCAAAAGCGCATGATGCGCGCCCGTTGCCACGATCACGGTCTTCGTCTCGTAAACCTTCTCATCCGTAACGACTTTCTTGATCTTGCCCTCGGAAATGATCTCCGTCACTTCGCCCTCGACAAATTCAGCACCCAGCTTGTCCGCATGCGCACGGAACTTGTCGGCAAGGTCAAAACCGCTCGTGCCGGGAAGCCCGGGATAGTTATCAACTTCATAGGTATCCACGACCTGTCCGCCGGAAAGCGGAAGCTTTTCAATCACAAGCGTCTTCAGACCCGCTCGCATCGCATAGATCGCAGCAGACAGACCCGCAGGTCCCGCACCGATGATCACAACGTCCAACATTGCATAGCCCTCCTTTGTTTCTTCTTGTTACAGTGTATCAGTTTTCTCATAAAAAAACCATCGGGAATATGATATGATAGGAGTGTTCAGAGAAACAGTTCCGGCTCCGTCATGAGCCCGGAGCGCATCATAAAAAGGATTTCCGTTATGGAACGCTACGCACTGATCACAGGCGCATCGAGAGGCATCGGCGCCGCACTTGCAAAGGAACTTGCCGCAAAAGGCATCCATCTCTACCTCATCTGCTGCGCATCGGAAGCCAGGCTCCGCTCACTCGCGGCTGAGCTCGAGAATACATATCATATCAAAACGCAGGTTTTTATCGGGGATGTCGGCGACCACGATTTTATCGCCACATGCTTTGAGAAGATCGGCAGACTGGATTACCTCGTCAACAACGCGGGGGTCTCGCACGTCGGCCTTCTGCAGGATATGACAAAAGAAGAATGGGATTCCCTTCTTGCGACCAATCTCTCATCGTGCTTCCATACATGCAAATACGCGATCCCGCTTATGCTTGCCAAAAAAGAAGGACGCATCGTCAATGTGTCCTCTGTCTGGGGCAATGTCGGTGCATCCACGGAAGTGGCTTACGCCGCAAGCAAAGGCGGCATCAATGCTTTTACCAGGGCACTTGCCAAAGAGCTGGCGCCAAGCGGTATCGCTGTTAACGCAGCCGCGTTCGGCGCGATCGATACCGATATGAACAAATGCTTTTCCGGGGAAGAGCTTGCATCGCTTTGCGATGAGATCCCGATGGGGCGGATGGGCACATGTGAAGAGGCCGCTTCCCTTATCGTGCACATTCTGGAAAGCCCTGCCTATCTGACAGGACAGGTGATCACCATGGATGGCGGCTGGATATAGAAATTAAATCAAGCTTTTACTTTTCGTTTCTTTCTGGATCTTTTGAGCTTCGTCTTGCTGCATAGGCACACAAAAGCGCAATACAGCATGATCAGTGTAATACTCAGAATAATGGATCCGAGAATGTCTGTCAGCCAATGAACACCGGAGATCAGTCGTGCTACGACGCCGATTATTGCAACAATATCCGTCACTATTACAACGATAGAACGAATGAGTGTGACGCGTATTTTTCTTTGCAGGAAGACCGCCAGCGTCCCCAGTACCACCAGGATCACCATGGTGTGTGACGAAGGATACGATGCTTCCAGCCCTTCGTCTCGGACGATCGGGCGGTAATTGATGATCAAGATCTCGAAAAGTACGTAGACCGCAGCGGTGATGACATAGATTAGTCCGAGTGCACGGATATCACCATCCACGGACGAAAGCTTTTTTGTTGTTAAGAGCTGCATCGCACCAATCACAGCGAAGAAGCCACAGATCGCGAAGCAAAGATATCCGATCAGCTTGGAAAGCGTATAAGCCGCATCATGCTGACCGATTGCATCATGTACCGCACGGTTCAGTGTTGCAAGCCCGACTTCCGAGTCATATGGACCGATCGGCTTCACATCCACATAATAAACCGCAAGCGTAAACAATACAAAAGCAATCAGGAATGCGAATGACATCCCTAAAAAGTGTCTAACTTCCTGCTTCATAGAAAAATGATCCCCTCATAATGAATATTGGCTATTGTATACAAACATTATAGCAGATAATCCTCTTTTGATAAATAGAGCATCGCATGTTACTTTAATAGAAAAAATACTTGTGGGAGGAATGATATGTATCTCAATCAGAAGATTTTGATCGGAAAAGCAGACAGCGAAAATGTATACCTCAATCCGAATATGCTGAACCGGCACGGTCTGATCGCCGGTGCGACCGGAACAGGTAAAACCGTTACGCTGCGCGTCCTGGCAGAGTCCTTAAGCGACTGTGGCGTGCCCGTCTTTATGGCAGATGTAAAAGGCGATCTTGCGTCGCTCTGTAACGCAGGAACCCCAACCGAATCGATGACAAAACGTGTCTCGGAAATGAATCTGACAGCTGACGGATTCGGATTCCAACCGTTTCCTGTCCGCCTTTGGGATGTCTACGGTGAAAAAGGTATGCCCCTTCGGACAACGATCTCCGAAATGGGACCGCTCCTTCTGTCACGTGTGATGGATTTAAATCCCACGCAGAGCGATATCCTGACCGTTATCTTCAAAATCGCAGATGATGAGCAGCTCCTTCTGATCGATACCAAAGATCTGAAAGCAATGCTCTCCTACGTGTCAGAGCGCGCATCGGAATACAGTACCACATACGGCAACATCTCAAAACCGAGCATTGCCGCGATCACAAGAGCCGTGGTCGCAATGGAATCTGAAGGCGCTGATCTTTTCTTCGGTGAACCCGCATTGGACATTCGTGATTGGTTCACACCGGAGGCAACCGGCAAAGGCCCGATCCATATCCTGGATTGTCAAAAGCTCATCACGCACCCGCGTATCTACGCTGCATTTCTTCTGTGGATGATGTCCGAGCTCTTTGAAAATCTGCCGGAAGAAGGGGATCTGGAACAGCCCAAGATGGTTTTCTTCTTCGATGAAGCACATATGCTGTTTGACGGCGCGCCCAAAGCACTCCTTGAAAAAATCGAGCAGGTCGTCAAGCTGATCCGTTCAAAAGGCGTAGGTATCTTTTTCATCACGCAAAGCCCGAAGGATATCCCCGACGGTGTATTAGCGCAGCTCGGTAACAAGATCCAACACGCTCTGCATGCCTATACGCCCGCGGAGCAAAAAGCGATTAAAGCCGCTGCTGACGGTCTTCGCGCCAATCCGGCGTTTGATACCAAAACGATCCTGACAGAACTCGGCATAGGCGAAGCGCTCGTCTCCGTTTTAGATGAAAGCGGTGTTCCGGGCATCGTACAAAAAACACGCATCCTGCCGCCGCAGAGTGCGCTCGGTGCCTTGGACGACGCATCTCGTTCGCAGCTTATCCGTTCCTGTCCGCTTTTCAGAAAATACATGGAAAGTATCGATCGGGATTCTGCATATGAATTCATGCAGAGAAGAAATATCGAAATAGAAGAGGCCAAAGCTGCCGAAGAAGCGCAAAAACCCAAAACGCTCTCCACTTACGGGCGCCCTTCCAGCCTTGGCTCAAAAGTAGCCAAAACCGCAGGCTCAACAGTCGGCCGCGAACTCGGCAAAGCAATGGGCAGCGCAATCGGCGGGTCATTCGGTAAGACACTCGGCGGCAACATGGGCTCAACGCTCGGACGCGGTCTACTTGGCAGTCTCTTTAAATTTTGAGCCGTTGGGGACGGGGTTCATGTCTCTTTTTTTTCGTGCCGCAGACCGGACTTGAACCGGTACGATGTTGCCACCGAGGGATTTTAAGTCCCTTGCGTCTGCCAATTCCGCCACTGCGGCATGCGTTTTTTTACAAAGAAAAACGACCCAGACGGGACTCGAACCCGTGACCTCCGCCGTGACAGGGCGGCGCTCTAACCAACTGAGCCACTGGGCCTTACTTCTAAGGCAAATAAACTTATGAAAAAATGGACCTTCGGGGACTCGAACCCAGGACCGACCGGTTATGAGCCGGTTGCTCTAACCAACTGAGCTAAAGGTCCAAATCCTAACGGATCTATCACCGATTCTCATCGGCGGATGACTCCGACGGGAATCGAACCCGTGTTACCGCCGTGAAAGGGCGATGTCTTAACCGCTTGACCACGGAGCCGAATTACTGATACAAAAAAACTCCCCGAGCCCTGCTCGGGGAGTTTTTTTGTATCAGTAATTCGGCTCCGTGGTCAAGCGGTTAAGACATCGCCCTTTCACGGCGGTAACACGGGTTCGATTCCCGTCGGAGTCATCCGCCGATG
>JAIKWO010000111.1 GCA_024684675.1 Lachnospiraceae bacterium | reverse complement strand
ACCGAACACAGTATCTTCGTCAATCCGGAGCACATCGGTAAGCTGCTCAATATAATCGATCACCGATCGATGGCAAGCAACAACACCTTTCGGAATCCCTGTCGATCCCGATGTGAAAACGATATAGATCGGATCCGTATCGATCGCATGATCATAGATATCCGTAAGCGCCGCTTCATCTATTGCAGTCTTTAAGAGATCATCGTAAAGAACAACTTCCCCGTTAAAGGAAAAACGGGAAGCTGCCTGCATCGATTCCTCATCACAGATCATAAGACGCGGCTTCGTATTTTCCAAAATAAGCTTAATGCGTACTTCCGGCATCTCGGCATCGATCGGCACATAATAATCACCGCCCATGATTGTTCCGAAAAATGCTGTTACCATCTTCGGTTGTTTATTCATAAAGATGATAACAGGCTCTTTATAGATCCCCTTCTTATGAAGGTATGAACCGATCTTTTTGGTATGCTCTTCCACTTCTCGAAAAGTCAGAAAATCGGTTCCGTTTGAAAACGCAACCTTGTCAGGAACACGTTTAACCGTCTCCCACATATAGTCCAAAACATGATTTTGCATAATATTCCCTTATCTTCACGGCCTGTCCGTGATCAACTCTTCAAATTCGGGTCTGAGGCTTGCGCATTCCATAACACATCTTCTGGAAAGGATTTCCAAGACATCCAGAATACGCTCCGGCATCGGAAAATCCCGTTTGATAACGGACAGTTCCGTACAACCCAAAAGAACAACCTCTGCGCCGTCTTTCTTCAGCGCTTCCGTAACGGAAGAGAATGCTTCGGGATCAATCCTGCGTCCGGCCTTCACATCTTCGTAAATAAGCCTCATGACAAGACTTTGATGCTTATCATCCGGCGCGATGCATTGAATCCCATACTCGGCAAGAATATTGCCAAACACATGGCTTTGAATCGTGCCATCCGTTGCCATAAGACCGACCGTCTGAATCTGTCTTTCTTGCAGATATAATGCAGTCTCACGAATTCCGTGAATGATCGGAAGCGCAATTTTTTCTTCAAGCTCATCGTGAAAATAGTGCGCCGTAATACATGGCATTGCCAAAAGCTGCGCCCCTGCGACACGAAGAAGGCATCCCTCTCGCACAATATCCTGGACAGGATTCTGCGCGTTTCTGTTTAATATGTAACTTGTTCTGTCCGGTATCGACGGTGTACTGGAGATCAGCATACGAATATGCTCCTGATCCGTCGCCGCATCGGTCATTGCAGTGATGAGCGTCATAAAATAGGCTGTCGCCATCGGGCCCATGCCGCCGATAATTCCAAGTGTTTTCATTCTGTATCCTTACGGAACGACCGCCGAATAAAGGCTTCGGTCGTAATTATGAGAATTATGATGCGCATCGGAATATGCAGTCAGTTGAGAGTCCGTCCACATAAAGATCGTCGGATGATCATGTCTTGGCGTAGCGTCAAAATGATACCATCCATCGCCGACGTTTATAATGTTCCAGTAATGATGCGAAGAAGTCGGTCTGGGCGGAACTTTTGAAATAAACTCATTATGAATGCCGGCGCGATCAAACAAGACTTTTGAAGCGCACGCAAAACTAAAGCAGTCACCCTTTTTCCCTATCAAGCCGGTGTACGCGCCCTGAATCAGGTTAACTTTTTCCGCATGCTCGATAAATGTAATGTTGCGTGTTACATAATTGTAAATTGCACGCGCTTTTTCCTGGCCGGTCATTCCTTCGTGAATAATGGATGAAATAATCTGATCGGCTGCGGCATAAACGGCACCTTCGTCATATTGGCGGGGATTGATCGTAATTGTAGTCTCTTCGGTAACTTCATTACCGGATGCATCTCTTGCCGTATAGATCACAGGATATGTGCCCTCTTTATTCACATTAACCGCACTGTTGTCCACAAGAAGCGTAAGCCCCTCTTCGCAATTATCGGTAACCGTGATGCCTTTCTTATATGCGATCGGATCGCCGACCATCGCCTGCAGCGGCGCCACACCGGACAAAACAGGCGGTTCATGATCTGCCTGCAGTGTCAGATATGCCGAGCAGGTTGCTTCGTTCCCGCCTTCATCCGTTGCGGTAAAAGAAATCTCCTGCTTTCCTTCTTTCTGAATATCCGGTTCAACGGTAAATGCATAAGAAATCGCCGTTGCATCTTCAGCGCTTTCGATAAAATCTTCAGGCGAGCGCAAGATCGTCGTATAACTCGAAAGATCCTTTGTTACGATTACAGGCGGATTCGTATCCATTACATGCAGAATGGACTGATACACCTTCTCGTCAACTTTAACATTCACATTGTAATCCGCAACCGTATCAAAAGAAAGTTCGGAAAGATCCGTCTCCAAAGAGCCATTACAGGGTCCCAGCGTAAAGAAAGAAACATCAGGAGCAGGACTTCCGGATTCAAGCGTCACTTCCGTATAGATCGGGATGATCGTAAGTGTCGTTTCCGAAATCGTCTTGTTATCGCCCAGATCCGTCACGCAAATCGAAACTTTTTGATCACCCAGAGCAGAAAAATCAGGTGCTTCTTCATATGAAACGGTAAGATCCGTTGCATCTTCCATCTTTTTGACAAAATCGTCCGGCGGAAGGCTTTTATCACACTCCGAAACGATACTTTTCGTTTCCAGTATCGGCGCAATGGTATCACGGATATGAAGATTACCGTGAAGAGTAAAATAGCCGACCTTGATCACGACGGGATAATCACCCGGAATACTTGTGTCGATCGAAGCGGTATCATGATCAAATTCAGCCTTCTCAACCGGTCTTTTCAGAAAATCATTCGGTGAAAGCTCGACACCCGCTTCCATATAGCAATCACTATAGATATTGTCTGTCTCATAATAACAATAGCCACCGATGCCGGCAGCAAAAAGAATCATGATCAGCAACAGAATAAAACGCTTCTTCATTACTAAAATCCTTTGCATTCTTCTTCCAATTTAACACATCTTATTCATAGTATAACAATCTTCAGGCGCATTCAAGCAATTTTGACAACGCAATAGCCGAATGCTAGAATAAGAAAAGTCCGAAAAAACAAATATAATGGGAGGCTCATATGACGAAAGAACAAGAAGTAATGCTGACGCGCATTCAAAAATACGCGGAAGAAGTGATGGCAGATATTGATCCGCAAAAAACAAGGATCTCCTATCAGCTGGAACAATTAAAGCCGATCATGGAGACCATTGCGAAGGAGCAGGGACGCCCCGTTGAGGATATTTTCATAGAATACATGGATCTTGCAAGCGAATTCTCCGTACAGCAAGATCAAAAGTTCAAGGAAGATTTCAAAGACTTTGATCTTTAAGCCTGAAGTTCATGGAATATGATGCAGTTCGGCTTATCAATCTTCATCTCTTTGCCGTTCATGATAAGCGTTCTCTTCTCAGCGTCAAATCTGAAAAAAGTCATGGTGTTAGACTCATGATTGAGTGACACAATGCTCTTCATATCCGGGAAGAAGTTCGCATCCTTCGGGTAATCACCGCTTACCGGAAGGCACATAATGCGATCAAGCTTACCTGTCTTATGATCAACACGAAATACAACCACGCTGTTGTCCCCGGCATTGGAACTGATCAGCAGATTATCATCGGAAGAAAAGTTCAGAGCGCAGGCTGCGCTACCGCCGGCATGATACTCGTTTAATGTAGAAACCGTTTCAATCTTCTCGAATTCCGGAGAACCGTTCTTCTCTTTATACGAATAAACATCTATGATCGTCTTCTGCTGGTGCACAATATAAAGGAATTTACCGTCTTTTGTAAATTTAAGATGATGCGGCTCAGATTCAATATCGCAGTGGATGATATCCGCAAGCTTTACTTTACCGGTTACATTATTGAAGGAATAAACATTAACGTGGTCAGTTCCCTGATCCGCAGCAAGCAGATATTTATTATCTCTCGTCGGCTTAACACAACTGATGTGCGGCCTAAAGTTACGCTCTGCAATATTCCCGAGCCCATGGTGGAAAACTTCATCCACAATCTCACCGATCGATCCGTCCTCGTTCAGTTTCAAAACAGTCATCTTACCGTCATGGTATCCGGCGACAACAAGGAATTGGTCATTATAGTCCGTACTCAAGTAGCAACCGCGCATGCCGTTAATCGGCGCCTGATTGATCGTTGTAAGCTCTCCTGTCTTCTGATCGATCCGATAGCTTTCCACACCCATATCCGTAATCGAATAAAGATATTTCATATTATGGGAGATCGTCACATAGGAAGAATTGGTAATCTGTACCTGGTTCTTTTCGATAAGGCGACCGTTCTCCATATCTACATCATAGATCTTAATACCGTGATTGTCTCCGGACATGGTGTACGTAGAGACATATGCAACATATTTGCCACTCTTCTTCTGCGTCGTCTTTGCCATTTACAGAATCCTGCCTTTCTTCAACAAATCTATTTCAATATTACCATAGACCCCCTTTTTTGTTAATTCCTTTTCTTCACATGTTTTTTCTTGTGAAAATCAGTGAAATCCACCGTTTTTTTCATTGACATTCATGCAATACAATGTATAATAATTCTCAGCGCAATTGTTTAGTGTTAGTAAACTTTTAGTTTAGTTTTACGTTGTTTCGGTGAGAACGATGGAAATCGGAAATAAGATCAAAGAATTACGTAACCAAAAGGGTCTGACGCAGGAGGAATTGGCAGATCGCGCCGAGCTCTCCAAGGGATTTATATCGCAATTGGAGCGTGATCTGACGTCCCCTTCCATTGCAACCCTGATCGATATCCTGCAATGTCTTGGAACGGATCTGAAAGAGTTCTTTAACGATGAGAGCGATGAGCAGATCGTCTTCCATCCCGAAGATTATTTTGAGAAAAAGGATAATGATCTAAATAACATGGTTGAATGGATCATCCCCAACGCCCAAAAGAATCTGATGGAACCGATCAGGTTGACGCTCGAGCCCGGCGGAAGCACATATCCCGACAACCCCCATGAGGGTGAAGAATTCGGTTTTGTGCTATCCGGTTGCATCACGCTACACCTGGGAAGCAAAGAACATACCGTAAAAAAAGGGGAATCCTTTTACTTTACCCCCAAATCAAGACATTACATCAGCTGCAAAGGCAAAACAGGCGCAACGATCCTCTGGATCAGCTCTCCTCCAAGTTTTTAACTGATATACAAGGGAGATAAAAAGTTGAGCAATAAATTGATCGATCTTAGAAATATTACAAAATCATTTGGCGGATCGCTTGTCATCGATGACATGAGCCTCTATATCCGCGAAAACGAATTTCTGACACTTTTGGGGCCAAGCGGCTGTGGTAAGACAACAACACTTCGATTGATCGGCGGTTTCGAGAGGCCTGACAGCGGACAGATCATATTTGAAGGAACGGATATCACGTCTCTCGCACCGAACAAACGTCAAGTCAACACCGTTTTTCAAAAATATGCGTTATTCCCGCATATGACGATTGCGGAAAATATTGCGTTCGGTTTGAAAATTAAAGGAAAAAGCAAATCTTATATAGACGATAAGATCAAATATGCACTAAAACTCGTTAATCTTGACGGCTATGAGAAAAGGAAACCCGAATCCTTAAGCGGCGGCCAGCAGCAGAGAATTGCGATCGCAAGAGCCATCGTAAACGAGCCGAAGGTTCTGCTTCTTGATGAACCGCTTGGCGCACTTGATCTGAAGCTCCGTCAGGATATGCAGTATGAACTGATCCGTTTAAAGAATGAACTCGGTATTACATTTGTATATGTAACGCACGATCAGGAAGAAGCCCTAACCATGTCCGATACGATCGTTGTCATGAACCAGGGATACATTCAGCAGATCGGGACACCCGAAATGATCTACAACGAGCCTGAAAATGCCTTTGTTGCTGACTTTATCGGAGACAGCAATATCATTGATTCGATCATGATCAAAGATGAGCTTGTCGAGATTCTGGGCGCAAAATTTGCCTGTGTCGATATCGGTTTCGGCAATATGAAGCCCGTCGATGTTGTTATCAGACCCGAAGACGTTAATCTCACTGCGCCGGAAGAAGGTACGATTCAGGGTGAAGTAACACACCTGATCTTCAAAGGCGTTCATTATGAAATGGAAGTCACGGCAAACGGCTACGAATGGCTAGTTCACTCCACCAAAATGTACCCTGTCGGCACAAAAGTGGGTATCAGCGTAGATCCGTTCAATATTCAGATCATGCATAAACCCGCATCGGAAGATGAGGAGGCTGTAGCGGTCGATGAATAAACGTATATTACAGGCACCCTATATTTTATGGTCGGTAGCCTTTATCATCATCCCGCTCTGCATGGTCTTCTTCTATGGGCTGACTGACAAGACGGGTGCGATCACCTTTAAAAATATTATGACCATAACGAATCCAGATCACGCCAAAGCATTTTTCCTTTCTGTGGAATTATCGGTGATCAGTACGATCATCTGCTTTTTGCTTGCTTATCCGCTCGCGCTGGTTCTGACAAACCTGCATATCAATCAACACAGTTTTATCGTATTGATCTTCATCCTGCCGATGTGGATGAACTTTCTACTGCGTACAATGGCATGGCAGACGCTTTTGGAAAAAAACGGTGTGATCAACGGTATGCTTCGCTTTTTGCATTTACCGACTCTTGAAATCATCAACACACCGGCTGCGATCATTTTAGGTATGGTCTACAACTTTTTACCGTTCATGGTACTGCCAATCTACACCGTACTGACCAAAATCGACGAAAATGTGATCAATGCCGCACGCGATCTCGGCGCCAACAGCTTTCAGACTTTTTTGAAAGTAAAACTGCCGCTTTCGGTTCCAGGAATCATCAGCGGGATCACCATGGTCTTCGTACCTGCACTGACGACATTCGTCATCAGCACACTCCTTGGCGGAAGTAAGATCCTGCTTATCGGTAACGTGATCGAACAGGAATTCACGCAAACAGGCAACTGGCATTTTGGCAGTGGTCTTTCGATCGTGTTGATGGTATTCATCATCGCAAATATGGTGATCTCCGAACTGACCGATCAGGAAGGTGAGGGATTTGGCTTATGAAAAAAACGCTTAAAGGAATCTATCTCTTTCTGATCTTCCTGTTTTTGTATGCCCCCATCGCAACATTGATGGTGCTCTCCTTCAACCAAAGTAAGACGCGAGCAAAATGGGGCGGCTTTACAACAAAGTGGTACTTCTCGCTGTTTCGTAACAGTGCGATCCTGAAAGCGCTTTCAAATACGCTGACGATCGCCTTTTTATCCGCGCTCATTGCAACCGTGATCGGTCTTGTGGCTTGCATATCTTTTCAATACATGAAAAAAAGAAGCCGTACGATCATGATCGGGATTACAAATATACCGATGCTTAACGCCGAGATCGTGACAGGCATCTCATTGATGCTTCTCTATCTTACGTTCCATATGCGTTTTGGTTTCTTTACAGTGCTGCTCTCTCATATCACATTCAATATTCCCTATGTGATCATGAGTATTATGCCCCGCATGCGGCAACTGAATCCAAGCGTGTACGAAGCCGCGTTGGATCTTGGTGCATCACCCGTAAAAGCATTCTTCCGAGTCGTGTTTCCGGATCTAATGCCCGGGATTCTCGCCGGTTTCCTGATGTCATTTACAATGTCGGTCGATGATTTTATCATCACCCATTTTACGAAAGGCCCCGGGTTCGATACGCTTTCAACAAAGATTTACACGGAAGTAAAAAAAGGGATCAAGCCGGAAATGTATGCGCTTTCCACAATCATCTTCGGAACTGTGCTTATCCTGTTGTTCCTTGTAAACAGAGCACCAAATGAAAAGAAATCTGCAACGGCAGTTAAAACATCTTAAAGGAGTATTTATTATGAAAAAAAGAATCTTAATCACGCTGCTAACTTCCGTGGTGGCATTTGCCATAACAGCCTGCGGCGGCGACGAAGAGAAAGGAAAGGTTGTCGTTTACAACTGGGGGGAGTACATCGACCCGGAAACACTGACAGCCTTTGAAGAGGAAACAGGTATTCAGGTCATCTATGATGAGTTTGAGACAAACGAAATCATGTATCCCAAGATTGAGGCAGGTGCATCCCAATATGATGTTGTATGTCCTTCCGATTACATGATCAAGAAGATGATCGACAATGATCTTCTGGAAGAGATCGACACCTCCAAGTTGGAGAACTACGGGAATATCGGAAAACAATATCTCAAAGAAGCGGAAGGCTTCGATCCCGGCAACAAATACAGTGTCCCCTACTGCTGGGGTACTGTCGGCATCCTCTATAACAAGACAATGGTTTCTGATCCTGTCGATTCCTGGTCGATCCTTTGGAATGAAAAATACAAAGACAGCATCTTGATGCAGGATTCCGTCCGCGATGCGTTTATGGTCGCAGAAAAACTAAACGGCTGTTCAATGAATACAACGGATGCTTTTGAGCTTGAAAAAGCAAAGAATATGCTGGTTAAGCAAAAACCCCTTGTGCAAGCATATGTGGTTGATCAGGTGCGCGATAAAATGATCGGCGGCGAAGCCGCTCTCGGCGTGATTTATTCCGGTGAAGCAATCTTTACGCAGCGGGAGAATCCCGATCTGGAATACGTTATCCCCAAGGAAGGAACCAATGTGTGGATCGACGGCTGGGTAATCCCCCAAAATGCACCCAACAAAGAGAATGCGCTGAAATTCATTGATTACATGTGCCGCGGTGATGTCGCTTTAAAGAATTTCGAATTCATCACGTACTCCACACCGAACGAAGCTGCACAGGCAATGATCGAAGACGGTGATATCAAAGATTCACCAATCGCATTCCCTGATCTGTCTCAGTATAAAAATCTCGAGACATACAGCTATCTTGGCGAAGAAGCAGATGCCCTTTATAACGAGCTATGGAAAGAAGTAAAATCCGAATAGCATAATAAAGAGGTCTTCTCGTAAATGAGAAGGCCTCTTTTCTGTTACCGGTATTCTTTTCACAGGACTTAGCGAATCTTCTCCGTGAAACCAACTTTCTTCATAACCTTGCGAAGCGTTTTCTCCGCATAATAGGAGGCTTTTTCTGCGTTGTCCTTGATGATGGAGTCAATATATGCTTTATCCTTGGACAATTCGTCAAAACGCGTCTGAATCGGGCTCAATGTATCCGCAACAGCCTCGCCGACAGCCATCTTGAAATCTCCATAGCCTTTCCCATTAAATTCCCGAACGACTTCATCAGGTGTCTTGCCCGTGCAAGCACCATAGATATCGATCAGGTTGTGGATCCCTGCCTGTTCATCATTGTATGCGATATTTGCTTCAGAATCCGTCACTGCTCTCTTGAACTTGCGGATCACAGTATCCTTATCATCCGTCAGATAGATACTTGCATTCGGATTCTCGTCTGATTTGGACATCTTCTTGGTGGGATCCTGCAGGCTCATGATCTTTGCTCCCGCTTTTCCGATATAAGGCTCGGGGATCGTAAACACATCACCGTAGATCGCATTTACGCGCTGCGCAATATCCCTTGTAATCTCTAAATGCTGCAGCTGATCCTTACCGACCGGTACGAGATCTGACTGAAACAACAGAATATCCGCCGCCATCAAAACCGGATATGTATAAAGACCGGCGTTGATGTTATCCGAATGCTTCGCGGATTTATCCTTGAACTGCGTCATGCGGTTAAGCTCCCCCATATAGGTGAAACAGTTAAGCACCCACGCAAGCTGCGCATGCTGCGGTACATGGGACTGAAAATAAATGCAGTTCTTATGAGGATCAAGCCCGGCAGCGATGTACAGCGTTAAAAGATTTCTTGCACTTTTTCGAAATTGCGCCGGATCCTGTCTTAATGTGATCGAGTGCAGATCCGCGACCATATAAAAGCACTCATACTCTTCACAAAGAGATACCCAATTCTTCAATGCGCCGAGATAATTCCCCAAAGTCAGCGAGCCTGTCGACTGCATCCCGCTTAAGATGACTTTTTTATCCCCTATCATGTATTACTTCCTCCTCAAAAACTCATATTTGATATACCGAAATGTCTCATCTTCGCCCTTTTCGGCAAGCATATTCAAAAACAGTTCCAGCTTTTCTCTTGTATACGGATGCAAAAAATGCTGCATCTTTCCGACGCCGCGATTGTAGTAGATCAGTGCGTCTTTCGACGTATAATAGCCTTTGTTATAAATCTTGCACGCAGCCAGCCTGTCTGCAAACATCTCTGCTATATAGCGATCCGGCATGGGCGCCGGCAGAAGCCCGGTACCGTCCGGTGATTTAAAACTGTAATCAATCCAATACTCAAAATGATGCTTATTGCGCCCTTTATGATGAAGCCAGGCTTCCGAAAAGCCCTTATCTTCTCTTTCGGCATTGTTGGGGCTGCGATCGCCCTGATAATACTTGGCGCCGACAAAGAATTCCGTAGGCGTATATTTTGACAGATCATGCATCAATCCCTGCCGATAAAGGCCCATTTTAAAGCAGCCCTGCATGACCACAAGCTTATGATGTGTGATTGTCAAAAAGTGTTTCCATATATGCATATTCAATCCTCAGTTGCCTCTAATAACATGATGCTTCGCTGCGTGAGCGTAAAAGTGTCCGTTTGCTCCTGTCGCCCAGATCCACAACGAGCAACCGCAAAACTCTGCTCTGTTGCCGTATCCATAACCGGCTTCCATGAAAAGCCCTCGCGCGGCGCAGGGAGTGAAAATGTATGCGGCTCCCAATGCATATTAAAGGCAATATAGAGATCATGGTCTTTATGCGTTGCATCTATCGCAGCATACGCACCGCAGAACAAAAGACCGATGCATCTGCTGTACGGATCCGTATCAGGACGCCATGCCTCTTCACCGTGGTAGGAAAGATCAGGCAAGCCATATCCTCTGTGATCGGTATTGCACAACATATGCTTTTGATGAAGCACAGGATGTGCCTTACGAAAGACAATGAGTTCTTTGACAAAATCCACGAAAGGCAAAACTGTCTTTTTGATCCGCCAGTTAAGCCAGGTCACCTCATTATCTTGACAGTATGGGTTGTTATTGCCATGTTGCGTCTGTCCGAATTCATCGCCGCTATGTAAGTATACAGCCCCTTGCGACAGAAAGACAAGTGAAAGGGCATTCTTCATCTGCTGCATGCGAAGCGCATGAATGCTCCGCTTTCTGGTGTCGCCTTCCGCTCCACAGTTCCAACTGAAATTGGATAATTCACCGTCGCGATTGTCTTCTCCGTTTTCTTCGTTATGTTTTCGATCATAGGATACGAGATCGGAAAGCGTGAATCCGTCATACCCCGCGATTCGATGCACAACCGCATGATCGTCACGAAAGTCTTTCATATGATAAAGTAGCGCCCCAAGCATATTCTCGTCACCCTTTAGATATTTTCGCATATCAATCATAAATGAACGAGAAAACTCCGCAACATACTTCCGGCCGTCCACGCCCCGAGGAAATGGTCCCTGATCCGTATTCTCCGAAATCAGTTTGCTCCCTCTTAAAATATCATCCTGCGAAAGTGAGGAAAGCGGAATTGCTTTTCCGATCAGATGAAAACCATCAATTCGATATGTCAGGACATAATAGCGAAGAATATCAAGAATGTCTGTTTCCGATACGGTTCCGTCAAAATAAAACTGCAGTATCAACTCGAGACCGGCCGCATGCACCGCATCAACCAACTTTGCAAATGCAACGCGAGCATCCGTTTTCCCGGCATATGTCGATTTAGGCGCATAATAATATCCGGGTTTGTAGCCCCAATAGTTCAGCTTTCTTTCCGTCAAAGGCAAAAACGGCGATTGCGCATGTGCGTCTCGCTCATTAAACTCATAACAGGGCATCAGTTCTATTGCCGTAACGCCAAGATCCGTGATATAGCCAAGCTTTTCCGTAATGCCATGGAAGGTTCCTTTTGCTTTCACGCCGCTCCCCTTGCCTTTTGTGAAGCCGCGAACATGAAGACCGTAAATGATGGAGTCGGCATAATCAACCGTTTCGTTCAAATTCCGGATTTCCGGCAGTCTGACCGGAAGAAGGTATCTGAAAGATCCTTCCGGATGACCTTGCCCATATTCTTTCAAATCCGCAATACCTGTCGCAAACGGATCCGTAAGCTGCTCACCATCTGCATAATATGCATAGGAATCAGCGTTTTTTGAGACAGGTTCAATGATCACGCTGTATAGATTCCCGCATCGGTACGAAGCCGGAACACTTACACGTTTTAAAAGCGTCTCCTTATGATACAATCTGATCTCTATAACTTCGGGATTCTTTTCGACACGAAATACGAATTGATAACCTTTTGAAGTACGGCTGACTCCTTTATTGTAAAACGAACCGATATGCATCCGATTTCCTCTTTTCTTTTACTCAAAAATCATTTTAACATGATTTACTTGCAAAAAAAACCGAAATAAAGTAGTATGTTTCTTATCTTTGTGAAAGGAGTCTATCTATATGGCGAATTATGAAGCAGATGAAGAAATGACCGTAGATCTTGAACTTGATGACGGTACAAACGTGACCTGTTCCATTGTAACGATCCTCGAAGTAGATAAGCAGGATTATATTGTACTTCTCCCTCTGAATGAGAACGGCGAGAATACGGACGGCGAAGTCTGGTTCTATCGATACAAAGAAGATGAATCGGATCCGAATGTCGAGCCGGAGCTTACCTATATTGAAGATGACGACGAGTACGAAAAAGTCGCCGACGCATTCGAAGAATTCCTTGATAACGCAGAATTCGACGAATTAGTTGACGAAGAAGAATAAAGGTTTCAAAAAAACAGATGGCTTCTCATCTGTTTTTTTATTGTCAACCGAAAAAATGTAGAGATGCTTCTTTGCACGCGTCATGGCCACATAAAGCATTCGCCTCTCTTCTTCCAACTCGTCTTGCGTTTTAACCTGCCTGTTTGGCACAATCCCTTCGATCACATCCGGCAGAATCACTGCATCGTATTCCAGTCCTTTAGATCCGTGATACGTTTCAAGACAAAACTTACCGGTATCACATGCACTTTCCTTCTGATGCAAATCCATTACATCATCTCGAAAAATCTGATCAAAAGAAAGCCCCGGTGCTGCTTCTTTTAAATACGAATCGTATGCCAGAACCTTTCGGATATACATAATCTTTGAAAATAGATCCCCACCTCTTCTCACTTTAAGCTGTTCAAGCAATTTTCTGCAATTTCCTTTGGCATCGGATAAGTCTTTACAAGTCGGCAGATCCTCCCGATCGATCTCGCGTTCCGGCTTATTCATTACGCGTATCAGATCATCAAGTGTTCCGTTCCCATCGATCAATCTAAGATACGCATGCAGATCCTCTCGAAAAGAGCTTTCCGCATCGTTCTTTTTTGAAAAACTCGGTAACGAAATGGAACATTCCTGAAATAGTGCTGCCACATCATCCGCATCCTTCCTTCTTCGAAACAAAATAGCCACAGAAGTAATACCTTGATCCAAAACGATCGTTTTCAAAAGATCTCTTAATCGGATTTTCTCTTCGCTTCTACTCTTACATATCACGATTGAAACCGCATCTCGAGATGGCGCATGATCACGCATCGCAGCTGTCTGTTTTTTGACAAATCGGAGTTTATTCTCTGAAATAACAGAAGATGCTGCCCGAATGATCGCCTCATGACATCGGTAATTTACGGAAAGAATGATCTTATGCAGGTTCGGATAACGCTTGGGTAAGCGTAGCATATTCCGGCTGCTTGCACCACGAAAGCGATAGATCGACTGATCATCATCCCCTACCATAAACAGATTCCTGCTTTCACCGGCGAGAAGATCCATAATATGAGCCTGAATCTCATTGATATCCTGGTATTCATCGATCAGAATATATCGGAATCGCTCCTGATAATATGATAAAATCTCCGGCCGCTTTGTCAGTAGTTTATCGCATAAATATGCCATATCATCAAAATCGAGTTTACCTCGGATGCGGCACATCTCTTCAAGCATATGCATAACGTCAAAAATTTGTTCTTTCGTAATACCGGGAATATGGGACATATAATCTGCCGGAAGCATATGCATGCATTTAATCCCCTCAATCTCTTTTAAAAAAGCATCCTGCAGATTGGCAGAAATCTCTTTCTTGCGTAAACATCGAACGAGGAGTTCTCTTTTTTCTTTTTGTGTCAAAACAGTCAGTGAACTTTGGGAAGAAGTTTCCCGTAAGATCTGAAAAAAAACAGAATGAAAGGTGCCAAAAGTGACCGGCAATTTTTCGTTTGCAAGAGCTGCAAAACGTTGTTGCATTTCAAGCGCAGCCGCCTTTGTGAACGTAACAACAAGGATCGACTCGGGCGGGATCCCCCGTTCTCTAACCAAATACAGTAGCCGCTGCGTCAGAACCGCTGTCTTGCCACTCCCCGGACCGGCCAATACGAGTGCCGGCCCGGTATCGTGGCAAATTGCCTCTCTCTGGGCATCATTAAATCGTGATAGATCAATTTTCAAGTAATGCAATTCCTTTTTTGATACGATTTAAGGACTCTTCTTTACCAAGGATCTCAAGAATCTCCGTTGCACCGGCAGGTGTCATCTGCTTTCCTGAAAGCGCAGTACGAACCGGCCATAAAACATATCCGTTCTTATATCCTTTCTGCTCAGCATAGGAAACCAAAAGTGCAAACAATGCATCATTGGAATAATCCGTCTGCTTCTCAAGAAGCGGTACAAGATCCCTCAGCACTTCCAGCGAAGACTCCTTTGTTGTTTTCATCTTCTTGTGGCGATACATCTCCGTATCATACTCAGGAAGTGTCTCAAAGAAGTCAACCTGATCTTTGATGTCAGGGAACACTTCGATTCTTGTCTTAACCATCTCCGCAATCTTCTTTAAATTAAGCGGTTTTGTGATGATCGATTTCAGAACCGGTTCTGCCTTCTCATAGAATGCATCAAAATCCATTGCCTTTATATATTCACCGTTCATCCATTTCAGCTTTGTATAATCGAAAACGGCAGGCGATTTGGACAAATGGCGGTAATCAAATACCTCCGTCAGTTCTTTTAGAGAAAAGATCTCACGGTTATCTGTCGGGCTCCACCCAAGAAGCGCCACAAAATTTACAATCGCTTCTGTTAAAAAGCCCTGATCCAAAAGATCCTCATAGGAGGAATGACCACATCTCTTAGAGAGCTTATGATGATCTTCATCCGTGATCAAAGGACAATGCACATAAATCGGCACTTCCCAGCCAAACGCTTCATATAGTCTGTTGTATTTCGGAGACGAAGAAAGATATTCGTTACCGCGAACAACATGTGTGATCCCCATTAGATGGTCATCGACAACATTGGCAAAATTGTATGTCGGAAAGCCGTCCGATTTGATCAGAATCATATCATCAAGCTCGGCATTGTCTACGGTAATATCACCATAAATCTCATCGCTGAAGGTTGTGGTACCCGTATTTGGATTGTTCTGTCTGATGACATAAGGCTTTCCGGCTGCAAGATTCGCTTCCACTTCTTCTTTGGAAAGAGAAAGACAATGCTTGTCGTATACACTGATCGTCTTACCGCTCTCATCCACAGACTGTTTCAACGTTGCAAGTCTCTCCTGGTCGCAGAAACAATAATACGCCTCTCCTTTTTCAATCAGCTTCTTTGCATACTCCAAGTATAAACCACTTGCCTGACGTTCACTCTGTACATAAGGTCCGACACCGCCGTCTTTATCGGGTCCTTCATCATGTACGAGTCCTGTTTTCTCAAGAGTACGATAAATGATATCAACAGCGCCTTCAACGAGACGTTCCTGATCAGTATCCTCAATACGGAGAATGAAATCACCGTTTTGATGCTTTGCGATCAAATACGCATAAAGCGCCGTACGTAAATTGCCGACATGCATCCTGCCGGTCGGGCTGGGTGCAAAACGGGTTCTGATTTTAACCATTTTAAAAACTGCTCCTTTAGTTACTTATGATCCGGAAGTGTCTTATCGGCACTCTCTTTAAATTTCTGTAGTTGCTTCTGTGCTTCAGGAATCGGAATGTTGGTACCCGCACCTGCAACGCATCCCCCCGGACACGCCATACCTTCGATCAGGCAGCCATTCTTCTTTCCGACCTTGGCAAGCATCAGTACTTTCTTGCATTCGGCAAGACTTTCCGCATGTTCGATGTTCACCTCAACATCCGGATAGTACTCTCTGATACACCGCTCAATCGCATCCGCAACGCCGCCTGCAACACCATATCCACGTCCTGCACTTGTTGCATCGTTTACCTCATCAGATGCTTCGACCTCTTCAAGCACAATGCCCTTCGCATCAAACATGCCAAGAAGCTCCTCGAATGTGATAACGAAATCAACATCGGAGCGAACTGTCCTTCTGGAAGCCTCCAGTTTCTTGGATGCGCAAGGTCCGATAAAGACAACGGATGCATCCGGATGTTCTTTCTTAATAACTCTCGCCGTGGCAACCATCGGTGTAAGCGCATTGGAGATCTTGTCAATCGTCTCCGGGAAAAACTTCTTTGCAAGCATTGACCATGACGGACAGCAACTTGTCAGGAGGAACGGAAGCTCTCCGGTTGCAACAGAATGCACATAATGATCCGCTTCCGCGATGGCACCCTGATCGGCGCCGATCGCTGTCTCATAAACATCCGAAAAGCCCAATTGTTTTAAGGCTGTCTTAAGCATAGGTGCTGTCACGTTCGGTCCAAACTGTCCCGCAAAAGCAGGCGCAACCTGTGCAATAATCTCTTTTCCGGTCTGCATCGCACGGATTAGCTGGAAAATCTGCGATTTATCAGCGATCGCACCAAACGGACACGATACCATACATTGACCGCAGGATACACAAAGGTCGCTGTCGATAACGGCGCGACCGGCCTCATCCGTCTTGATGGCATTCACACCACAGGCGGCGCTGCAAGGTCGTGCACGGTGCGATATGCAATCATACGGGCAAACTGCTTTACATTTACCGCATTTGATGCACTTCTCCTGATCAATAACGGATTTGCCGTCTACAGTAGAAATTGCACCTCTCGGGCATACTTCCTGACAAGGATGCGCCACACAACCCATACAGGAGTCCGATACTCTGTATTCATTAAGTGGACAGGCATTGCATGCGGAAGGGATGACCTGCAAAAGCGGCGGTTCATAATACTTCTCGCTGATGTTGCTTTCTTCGAGTCCCTGTGTCAGATGGATCGGAACATTTTCCGGGCGTAAAGACATGCCCATTGCAAGACGCAACCGTTCACGTACGACAGCGCGTTCTCGATATACGCTTTCACGATAAGTCGCTTGCGTATAATTGATAATTTTATACGGCAATGCTTCCATATCATCGATCAAATTTTCTGAATGATATGCAAGATTGGCGATTTCTTTAAAAATGATACGTCGGATCTTTCTGACTTGTGTCTCAATTCCTCTCATAAATTCAGCGATTATCCCCCATAAAGAAAAGAGCTACCGTACCCGGACCTGCATGCGCGGCGATTGTTGCACTCAAAACATTGATCTGACAATCCTGCATACCAAATCGCTTTTTGATCTCGTCACGCACAAACGCAGCATCATCAAAGCAGTCTCCATGACTGATAAAAAAACTGTCTTCAAGCGTACGGTACGGTCCGATGTGTTCTTCCATATAATCTACCAGTTTTAATAGGGCTTTCTTTCTACCGCGGACATTGGTGATCGGCGATAGCTTTCCTTCTTCATCCACACGAAGGATTGGTTTGATTCCGGCAACCGTGCCAAGAATAGCCGTAGTCTTGCTGAC
The DNA here is from genome assembly GCA_024684675.1 of Lachnospiraceae bacterium. Classification (GTDB taxonomy): domain Bacteria; phylum Bacillota; class Clostridia; order Lachnospirales; family Lachnospiraceae; genus VSOB01. The sequence goes on along the minus strand of JAIKWO010000111.1, from coordinate 10,470 downwards.
GCGCCCGCCACGGTACAGATGGTTCAAATCATCGACCGTAAAGATCTGAACACAATGTGGAAGCATTTCGCGGATACGCGCCGCATTTTCTTCCATGCTAAGCCCCTGCTTACGAAATCTGACAGCCTTATCCACAATGAGTCCGACACCCATCGAAGCACATAATGTATCGATCACAATGATGTTCACGGAAGGATCTTCTTCCATGACTTCCTGAGCGGCAAGTCTTGCGCTGTTATAGGTACCGCTGATGCCGGAAGATAAGGACAAATGAAGAATATTTTTGCAAATCTTCTTTTTTTCAAGGAAGAATTTCTTTGCTTCTTCCGGATTGACCTGCGAGGTAACGGGCATCTTCCCACTCCTCATCTGACGATAAAACTCTTCGGAAGAAAGTTCATTCTCCCTCGTATAAAGATTATCATCAATGCGATAAGGTAAATATGTATAGTCGATCTCATTCGCTTGCAAATAGGAATCGGGAAGATCCGCTGTATTCTCTGTCCCAATCAGATAATCAAACATATCATATTCTCCGTGTGTTTATTATTTATCAATCTCTGCTTTTTGTATTCTAGCATTTATTCATAAGACGGGCAAGTTGAAAATCCTGCCCGCATGCGGACAGGATTTATATAAAATGATGAATTCTATTTTACGACGCGGACACGAAGAACACCTTCCTGTGATTCAAGTGCTTTAACCACTTCCGGAGAAGCACTTTCTTCGATATCGATCAGCGTATACGCAAATTCTCCCTTGGATTTATTGGTCAGATCGGAAATATTGATATTCTTTTCGCCGAGAACGCTCGAAAGACGGGCGATCATATTGGTTTTATTTAAGTGGAATACAGCAATACGACCCGCCTGCGTGCAAACTCCCATATCGCAGTTCGGATAGTTTACACTGTTCATTATGTTACCGTTCTCAAGATAATCCATGAGTTCCTTAACTGCCATCTTGGCGCAGTTATCTTCAGACTCTTCTGTCGATGCTCCCAGATGAGGTGTTACGATACATCCGGGTTGTCCGGCAGTTGTCGTATTCGGAAAATCTGATACATATTTTCTGATCTTTCCATCTTTGATTCCCTGCAGGACATCTGTTTCATTAACAAGAAGGTCTCTTGCAAGGTTCAAAATGATCACACCATCTTTCATCTTTGCAATGGCTTCTTTATTGATCATGCCCTTTGTAGAATCAAGAAGCGGAACATGGATTGTAATAAAATCACAGTTGGCATAAATATCGTCCACATTGATTACGTGATGCACATCACGGCTCAGATTCCATGCTGCATCAACGGAAACATACGGATCATACCCGTATACTTCCATCCCCATGTGCTTAGCAACATTGGCAACCTTAACACCGATTGCGCCAAGTCCGATGATACCAAGTTTCTTGCCCTCTAACTCTGTTCCCGCAAAAGCCTTTTTTTCCTTCTCGGTTGCCTTTGCAACATCCGGATTGTCTTTATTGGCTTTCACCCACTCGATACCGCCTTCAATATCGCGGGCTGCCAAAAGCATGGATGCGATTGCAAGCTCTTTCACGCCGTTTGCATTTGCGCCGGGCGTATTGAAAACAACAATACCGCTCTTTGCGCAACGGTCAAGCGGAATATTGTTAACGCCTGCACCTGCCCTTGCCACGGCAAGAAGCTTGTCGGAGAACTCCATGTCATGCATTGCTGCGCTTCTTACCAGGATTCCATCCGCGTCAGCAATTTCTTTTGTTTCTTCAAAGTTTTCTTTAAAACGGTTCAAACCCACTTTTGCAATGGGATTTAAGCAATGGTATCGAAACATTACAGATTCCCCTCTTCAAATTTTTTCATGAATGCCACGAGCTTCTCAACACCTTCGATCGGCATCGCATTGTAAATGCTTGCACGCATACCGCCGACTGTTCTGTGCCCCTTCAGGCTCTCTAAACCATTCTCTTTTGCTTCCTTGACGAATTTAGCATCAAGTTCTTCATTGCCGGTTACAAACGGAACATTCATCAGCGATCTGTCTTCTTTAACAACAGTGCCCTTAAACAGCTTGCTGCTGTCAAGGAAATCGTAAAGGATCTTCGCTTTTTTCTCATTCAGTTCTTTCATCACGGAAAGGCCCCCGTTCTTTTTCAGCCATTTAAACACTTTTCCGCAGATATAAATGCCGTATGCAGGCGGTGTATTATAGAGAGAATCATTGTCTGCATGCGTCTTATACTTCATCATGGTGGGGGTACCCGGAAGCACATCATCCGTCACAAGATCATCCCGAATGATAACAACCTGTACACCGGCAGGTCCGACATTCTTCTGGACACCGGCATGAATCAGTGCGTATTTTGTCACATCAACAGGCTCGGACAAAAAACATGAACTCAGATCCGCAACAAGATCTTTTCCTTTTGTATTGGGAAGCGTATGGAATTTCGTTCCGTAAATTGTGTTATTCTCACAGATATACACATAATCCATATCATCCGTGATCGGCAAGTCACTGCAATCCGGAATATAAGAAAACGTCTTATCAGCAGAGCTTGCAAGCTCTACAGCCTCGCCATAGATTTTGGCTTCCTGATATGCCTTCTTCGCCCACTGACCGGTCAAAATATAGCCGGCTTTTCTGTTCTTCATCAGATTCATCGGAACAGAAGCGAAGATCAGACTATCACCGCCCTGTAAAAACAAGACCTTATAATTGTCAGGGATATTCATAAGATCACGAAGATCTGCCTCCGCCTCTTTGATAATATTGTCATAGGTCTTAGATCGATGACTCATCTCCATCACTGACATGCCTGACCCCTTATAGTCAAGCATTTCATCTGCTGCTTCTCTTAGTACTTCTTCCGGCAGAACAGCAGGTCCTGCGGAAAAGTTGTAAACTCTGGACATGAATCTTCCTCCTCAACCTCATTTTGCTATCCGGCATAACATTGTATACATGCATACCTGAATTTGTTTAAAACTTAACGTATATAATTTATCATCAAAAAAGGCTGTGCGTCAACCGATGCACAGCCAAATCAGCATTATTATGAAAATATCCCGAAAACAGTTGTTCTTTTAGTAAAACATGACAACCGGTGTGCCGATCTCCGTTAATTCATACAAACGCTCCATTGGTTCATAAGGCGTATTGATACAACCATGCGAGCCGTCACGTTTATAGATCTCTCCACCGAATGTATCCCGCCACGGTGCATCATGGATTCCGATGCCGTTTTTGACAGGCATCCAGAAGTGAACGAACGAAGCATATCCGGGGCCTCTCAGCGTGCGATTTTTCTGCTTTCCGTATACATAGCAAACTGCAGAAGGCGTATTTCTTCTGCGCATCATATTTCCGGTCACAATCGGTGTGCTGATGATCAACTCATCATTTTGATAATAATACAGGATCTGATTGCCCATATCGATCTCAATATATGTATCACCGATGTCATTCAGACCTTTACCTTTACATTCCCGTAAATACTTCGGTTCGTGCTCTTCTTGGATACCCTCGGAAAAAGCCTTCAACAGATATTCCCGTTCTGCTTTCATGTCGATCAAGTTACCGTATGTACCGCCCTTGATCGTAACGGTATCGCCGCGTGTTGTTTGAAACCGTCTGACACCGCCAAACGTATTATATGGTTCCAAAAAAGAATCTACAAAAGCAGTCAGCAATGCAGGATCCCAAGCAAGCTCACCGTTTTCATCAAACGTAAAATCGCCGTTCTCATCAAGAATAAGCCATTTTGAGACATCATTTGCGGAAATATTGATGACTTCATCACCGAACCGATATGAAATACCGCAGTTTTGAAAAGCGTTCACCTTATCAAATAGATCGATCTTTGCCAGCATCTCATCAGATAGCGGAAGATCTTTATAGCAGCCACTTTCTTCTAGGGAAATTGAATCTTTTCCGGCAAGAATCGCTTCTCTGATCTGTGTTTTGACAGCTTCCTGATCAAGTACATGAACGCGGTCATTTTGCAACGTATAGCCGTCTTTTGTGTGAATAATACGCACAGCGTAAGCATCATCGGGCTTCCTGGTTTTCATAGGATTAAGGCCACAAACCGCTTGCTCAAAAACCCGCTCATCGATTGCAAAATCAGGTTCGATCGTTTCATACGGACCGAGCCTTAATATGCGCAAAACCCATGTCCAAGGATTCTGACTGTCTTTTTCCTCTTGCAGAACTTTCTCAAACGAGAAAGAAATGCCGGCGTCTTGAAAGTTGATCTCTTCTGACTTGGCGCCGTCCTCTATCACAAGGATGCTTTTTCGATCATGACGATCCGTCAGGATCGCATTGACTTCATCAACCGTTTTACCCGTGCAATAGACACCGTTATACCAGGAACCGTATGAAAATACGCCTCTGTAATAATAAGATAGACCAATATAAGATGCGATGATCAGGGCAACGATCATCGCCGTGAAGCAACCAATGATCTTCAGTACTCTCTTCATGAACGGATTTTCTCGCAAATAAGACGTCCTATCTCCTTGCAGCCAATCTGATTAAAGCCCTCTGACATAATGTCCGCTGTTCGATATCCGGCTTTCAGGACATCATGCACAGCCTGCTCGATCGCATCTGCTTCCTTATCCAGATCAAATGTGTATCGAAGCATCATGGAAGCCGAAAGGATCGTTGCGATCGGATTGGCTATGTCTTTACCGGCAATGTCAGGCGCTGAACCGTGACTCGGCTCATAAAGACCAAACTTTGTATCATTAAGGCTTGCGGATGCAAGCATGCCGATCGACCCGGTGACCATGCTGGCTTCATCCGAAAGGATATCACCGAACATATTTTCCGTCAGGATCACATCAAATTGCTTCGGGTCGCGAACAAGTTGCATTGCGCAGTTATCCACCAGCATATGCTCTAACGTCACATCCGGATAAGATTTTGCCACCTCTTCCACAACACTTCTCCAAAGTCTGGACGAATCGAGCACGTTTGCTTTATCAACACTGGTTACTTTTCCCTTTCGCTTTCTTGCAATTTCAAATCCTTTGATCGCAATGCGGCGAATCTCATCTTCGGAATATGTTAATGTATCGATCGCTTTTCTTTTACCATTCTCCGTGACTGTCTCACGCTTGCCAAAATAAAGACCACCGGTCAGTTCTCTCATGATCATGATATCAAAGCCGCCACCTCGCACTTCTGCTTTAAGCGGACAAGCTTCGGCAAGCTCTTCATATAAAACTGCCGGTCGCAGATTCGCAAACAGATTAAGTGCCTTTCTAATACGAAGAAGCCCGGCTTCCGGACGTTTTTGGGGAGGAAGTTTATACCAGGGCGAAGTGGCCGTATTTCCACCGATCGAACCCATTAAAACGGCATCAGCGGCTTTTGCGATCTCAATCGTTTCATCTGTTAATGGCTCGCCGTATGCATCAATCGATGCGCCCCCCATCAACACATCCTGCATTTCAAATGTATGCCCGAATACTCTACCGACTGTTTCAAGAACGTTTTTGGCCTGTGTTACGATCTCCGGTCCGATTCCATCTCCCGGTATGCAAACGATATTACACTTCATATCAATACTCCTCCACCTATCATTTTGATTCATTGTAGCATGGTTTCAGATATGTTCAAAATGAATCGTATTCATAAATATTATAACTTCAGTTTATGACGCAAAAACAAGAAAGCGTGAAAACATAATGTCTTCACGCTTCAAAAGTACATGGAAAAATTATTCGGACGCTTTCTCGACCTGCGCAATCGAAGATTTCTGCATCGGAATGCGGCAGTTCTTGTTATTACCGAATTCAACGATAACGGTATCGTCCGTAATATCGATCACGATGCCGTAAAAACCGCTGCTTGTTAAAACGCTGTCACCAATTTCCAGCGAAGAAAGCATAGAAGCCATTCTCTTCTGCTCTTTCTTCTGCGGGCGGATCATCATAAAATAAATGAACGCACCGATGATAACAATATATGCAACCATGACAATTCCGGCATTACCGGATGTAGCTGTAGCTAAAACTCCCATTTCTTATCCTCCTCGTTTCACTCTAAGTACTAATATACCGAAAATGCCGGTAACGTTCAAGTGTTTTCTTGCGAAGCAAACGCCATTCTATCAAGCTTCTCGCGTTTATACGATGCAAAACGTCCCTGATCCAATGCATCCCTGATCTCCGTCATCATCGTATTGTAAAAATATAGATTGTGAAGAACGCAAAGACGCATACCAAGCATCTCTTTTGCCTTTAACAAATGACGCACATAAGCTCTGGAATACCGCCTGCATGCAGGACAATGACAACCCTCTTCAAAGGGCCTTTCATCCAGCTCATATCTGGCATTGAACAGATTGATCTTTCCGTAGTTTGTATATACATGACCATGTCTTCCGTTTCTGGATGGATATACACAGTCAAAAAAATCAACGCCTCGTTCAACCGCTTCCAAAATGTTTGCAGGGGTTCCGACCCCCATCAGATATGTAGGCTTATCCTGCGGAAGAAACGGAATTGTCTCTTCAAGAATTCCGTACATTTCTTCATGCGTCTCGCCGACTGCCAATCCGCCGACCGCGTAGCCATCCAGGTTCATTTCGGAAATGATCTTGGCATGCTCAATACGAATATCCGGCAACACCGCACCTTGATTGATACCAAACAAAAGCTGTTCTTTATTGATCGTATCGGGCAGAGAATTCAGTCTATCCATCTCCGTCTTGCACCTTCGAAGCCATCTGGTCGTGCGTTCAACGGAATCCTGCACATATACGCGACTTGCCTTACTGGGTGGACACTCATCAAATGCCATTGCGATCGTGGACGCCAGATTGGACTGAATTCGCATACTCTCTTCCGGTCCCATAAAGATCTTGCGTCCGTCGATATGAGAATGAAAGTATACGCCTTCTTCCTTGATCTTTCGAAGTCCGGCAAGAGAAAAAACCTGAAACCCGCCGGAATCTGTCAGGATCGGCTTGTTCCAGGACATAAATTTATGAAGACCGCCAAGTTTTTTAACGATCTCATCACCGGGCCGAACATGTAAATGATAGGTGTTGGATAATTCCACCTGTGTACCGATCGCCTCAAGATCCTCGGTTGAAACCGCGCCCTTGATCGCGGCCACGGTACCTACATTCATAAATACCGGTGTCTGGATCGTCCCGTGCGGCGTTTCAAATTCAGCACGTTTTGCACGACCTTCCGTCTTCAATAATCGATATCTGATTTTCGTCATTCCAAACCTTACAATCTTTCTACAAACTCTTCAAGACAGATATCCTTCTCTTTCATTACCGTAGCGGCCTCTCGACCGACATAACGGAAATGCCAGGGCTCATATTCGATACCTGTAATGTACTCTTTTCCTTTTGGATATCGAAGCGTAAAACCGTATTCGGCGCTGTGTTCGCTAAGCCACTTACCCGCCTCGGTATCACCGAAGCCTTCATTTAAAGCAGCATACGTATCACATATGATATCAAGCGCGAGACCGATCTGATGCTCACTGGCTCCGGGAACGGTAACCGCATGTGCCGTTGTCTTATACGCCTCCATGTAACTATAGCCTTTTGCCATATATGCCTGAATCTTACGTCCAAACAACATTGTCTGTCTGTTCATGTCGCGATACGGCGAACAGATCACCAGATTGATCCCATCTTCCTTGGCACCCTGAAGCATTTGGACGAGGTCATCAATGATACGCGTATCACATCGCATGGCGCCTTTGATGATTCCTAATTCAAAACGGTAGTCATCCGGTACGGGATGCTGCTTGTTGATCAGCAAAAGCCGCCAGTCATTTTTATCAAAGACATAATCCGTCTGAACCGAAGCTGCAGAATCAGTCTGCTTTTCACTTTCCGAGTCATCATTCGCCTCGTTTACGTCTTCATGCGCTCTGTCAGAAGCGGAATCTGCAAGGATTTCGTCGAGGCTGTATTTATCAAGGTCATCGACATGTTCGAACTCGACATCTTCATAGCCATCCATAACGTCGTCATCATCAACGAGTTCTTCTTTCATAAGCACTTCTTCCGCTTTACCGACACGCGTATCCTTAATCAGAATCATCGGCTGCTGGTTCACTTCCAAATTTTCGAAGATCGGAAACGAAAAGCTGCTGCACATTACAAAAAAGAGGCATAAAGAACCTATACATGCTTCTTTCTTCATGTTGCGGAAGAAGTATGTACCAAAGGTCAAAACGATCATGACCAGAACAAATAAAGGCCATAACAAAATACGTAGCAATCTATTCTTTTTTGCAAAGTGGGAAAAGATAAATTTAACCCTTTCCTTTACTGTATAACGCATGAAAAAACTCCGGATAAATCCCTATTCAGCGGAAACAATATAGTAATATACCGGCTGCCCGCCAAACTGCAGCTCACAATCACATGAAGGGAAGCGCTCTTCAATTCGTGCTTTCATGGCGTTTGCCTCTTCTTCCTTCACATCACTGCCATAATATACGCTGACCAGTTCCGTACTGTCATCTATCATCTCGGAAAGCATCGTCAAAACCGTATCAGACATATCCTGCGACACGGAAAGAATACCATGATCGCCGATCCCCATATAATCACCCTGATGGATCTCTTTTCCATCGATCGAGGTATCGCGTACCGCATATGTAATCTGTCCGGTCTTCACATGCTCCATCTCTTCAAGCATCGTGCGCTCATTTTCTTCCGGGGTCATCTCCGGAATATAATTGATGATCGATGTGATTCCCTGCGGAATCGTCTTGGTCGGAACAACAATAATCTTCTTGTCTTCCGTCAACGCCTGTGCCTGATTAGCGGCAAGGATGATATTCTTGTTGTTAGGGAAGATAAAAATCGTATCGGCATTAACCTGCTCGATCGCTTCCAGCATATCTTCCGTACTCGGATTCATCGTCTGACCGCCTTCGATCATATAATCAACGCCGAGTTCTTTAAAAATCCTATCAAGGCCCTCGCCTGCAGAAACAGAAATAAAACCGACATCTTTATGCGGCATCTCCTGCTTTGCGGATGCAGCCTGCATCTCGGATTCTTTAAACAGCTTCTCCTGATGTTCAAGTCGCATGTTATCGACTTTCATATTGGAAAGCGACCCAAAAGTCAATGCTTTCTCAAAAACCTGCCCCGGATGGTTCGTATGGACATGAACCTTAATAATATCATCATCGGCCACGCATACGATCGAATCACCGATCGTTTCGAGATATGCTTTCAGCTGGTTCTCTTCCTGTAAAGACGCTTCATGCTCGAGCATGATAATGAATTCCGTGCAATACCCGAACTTAATGTCGGCTTCACCCTGCGCAGACGGCTTAAAGGAAGAAACGCCCGCAGAAGGCTTGATTGCTTCATAATCGATCTCTTTTCCGAGGAACGCATCATACGCACCGCGCAAAACAACAACGAGACCCTGTCCGCCGGAATCGACAACACCTGCTTCTTTTAAGACAGGAAGCATCTCCGGCGTGCGTGATAAAACATATTCTTCATGTTCAATGATCTTGGAAAAAAACTCATCCAGATCGGTTACGCCATCCTGCCAAAGCTCCATTGCTTTATCGGCACCGCCCTTGGCAACAGTCAAAATCGTGCCTTCCTTCGGCTTCATGACAGCTTTGTATGCTGTCTCAACCGCACGCTGGAAAGCCTCCGCCAAAATGGCTACATTCACTTCTTCGTGATCCTGAATGCCTTTTGTAAAGCCACGAAACAACTGAGATAAAATGACACCCGAATTTCCTCTGGCACCTCTTAATGACCCTGATGAGATTGCCTTACAAAGATCCTTCATGGAAGGATCCTTTAATGCAGCCACCTCGCGCGCTGCGGACAAAATCGTCATACTCATATTGGTACCCGTATCACCGTCAGGAACCGGGAAAACATTCAATTCGTTAATCCATTCTTTTTTTGCTTCAAGATTCTGGGCACCGGCCAAAAACATCTTGGATATTGTCGCAGTGCCTATCCCTTTACAAACCACCGTATATGTTCCTCCTTAGTCGATTACGCGAACACCTTCAACGTAAACTTTGATCTTCTCTATCTTCAGGCTGGTGAACTCTTCTACTTTATACCTCACACTGTCAATCAGGTTCTCAGCCACCGTACGAATGCCAACTCCATACGCAACGATTACATGAAAATGAAGGATCAGTCCACCACGTTCCGACACGGAAACGGAAATGCCATGGGTGAGGCGATCCGGATTAAGCAATTTAACAATTCCATCTCTCATATTTACAGAAGCCATTCCGACAATACCGAAACACTCTACCGCAACAGAGCCTGCGTACTGCGCAATGACTTCATGATCAATCACGATATTACCATTCTGGGTGTTCAATGAAGTTCCTTTCATAGGACATACCTCCTCTGATTTTATCTTTCATAATTTTAAGATATTTGTGCTTGCATTTCAATAGCGAATATGATAAGATTTCAATGTTGCGAGCCGATTGACTCGTA
>JAIKWO010000099.1 GCA_024684675.1 Lachnospiraceae bacterium | reverse complement strand
ATGAGACAGGGCGTGAAGAGCATTTTCGCGAAAGAGATGGATGAGCGGGGCATGACACCGATCATCGCCTCTCACAACTTGCGAGAGCTCGAGGATATCTGTGATCATGTCGGACTTATCCACAAGGGCGGTGTGCTCCTGTCCAAGGATCTTGAAGAGATGAAATGCAACATCCAGAAGGTACAGTGCGTATTTAAAGAGGATGTGAACGTTGAGGAAGCACTTGCCGGCATGGAGATCCTGAAACTGGAGAAAAGAGGTTCACTCCACACGATCACGGCACGCGCCGGCAGGGAAGAGATCATCGCGAAGTTTGCTTGTTTCGATACCTTATTCTTCGAAGCGTTGCCACTTTCCCTGGAAGAAATCTTTATCAGTGAAACGGAGGTAGTCGGCTATGACATCAAAAATCTCATTCTTGGCTAGTATCACAGCAAATGCGAAGCGAAGGATCGGCCTTTTTATCATCATGGCGCTTTACTTTATCATGGCCTATCCGTTTTCGACGGCCATCGTGTTAAGTAACGAGAGTATGGCATATACGTTCCGCGATCTGCCGTATCATCTGGGGATCACATTCGGGCGTGAAGTACTTGGATTTGGCTTAGGGAACTGCTTTATGTCAGGTGTTCTCGGTATCGGGGCGGCGCTTCAGGGCTTTGTGTATATGTACAGTAAGAAGAAGCTGGATTTTTACATGAGCGTTCCGGTAAAAAAGGAGAAGCATTTCTGGACGATCTACGCAAACGGTCTGATCGCGTATCTTTTCTTTTTTGGATTGAACCTCGCATTGGCATTCCCTGTTGCAAAGGTCTGCGGGGCCACAATGACAGCGTACGCGTTCAGAGAAGCGTTCTGGGGCTTTATCCTGAACAGTGCCGTCTACTTTGCCTCTTATAACCTTGGTATCCTTGCCGTTATGCTGACAGGCAATCTGGTTGTCGCTATGGCGGCATCAGCGGTATTCATGCTGTATGATGCTGTGACGATCATGATCATCATAATCTGCAACTCAACCTTCTTTGAGAGCTATTATTATAAGACATCAGATGAGATTCAGCGATTTTCTGTGACACCGGTCACACGCGGCTTCCAGCTGCTTGGTTCCGCGATCGAAATGAATTACCTGACTGGGCTTCGCACGCTTGATGTTTCTGCCTTGTCTCAAGGGCTTGCATGTATTCTGGCATTTGGCCTCGTGATCCTCGGGATCGCATATTACAGCTACGGCAAGAAACCTTCGGAAGCATGTGGTAAGTGTCTTGCATTTCCGAAGATGCGCGGAATCATAAAGGTGTTCCTGCTCCTTCCCGCATCGATCGGCTTTGGCATGATCTGCTATTCGATGTCCGGCAGTTCCAAACCGTTTCTTGCGATCGGCGCCTTGGCCGGCCTGGTGATCGGCCATTTCGTGATCGAAGTGATCTACGAATTTGATATCCGGATCTTTAAGAACGGCTGGAAGAGTTTCGGTGTCGCTGCAGTGCTTGTAGTCGGAGTCCTTTCCGTTTATCTGGCTGACCTGACCGGATACGACCGCTTTGTACCGAATCCTGACGATGTGGATTCTTATGTTGTGATGTTCCAGGATGAATACAGGGTATTCTATGAGACAACGGACAGCAACCCGCTTCAGGATACGGACAGTGAGACATACATTGCCGACCACATGGCCCTTGCGGATGCAAATCCGATCTGCGAGATCGCGAAGAAGAGAATGGGCTTAGAGCCTTTTCAGGATCCTGAAGAGCATAAATTCAGAACCGCTGTTGTTTACTACCGCATGAAGAATGGCGATGGGATCTACAGAACCTTCCCGATCGATATTGCCGAGGATGCAAAGGAGATGGATACGATCTATGCGCTTCCGACTTACAAGGAGTCTTTATCTCTTGCTTATGATCAGGCTGTTTTGGATCATCTTGCCAAGATGGATCTTACGTATTCCAACGGATTCGGCAGTGCGCAGCTTGCAAGCGATAAAAAGGATGCATTTATCAATGCATATCGTGAAGACTATATGAACATGACATTTTCGCAGCGCGCGAAGACGGTTATGATCGGACAGATGGAGCTGAAACTGATCTCGAAGAGCCGGTATTTTGTAGAGAATCTGCC
>JAIKWO010000089.1 GCA_024684675.1 Lachnospiraceae bacterium | reverse complement strand
GATCGTATCATCCCCGTCCACATCACAGTAGAAGCCCGCCAGAATATCCAGCGCCATGCCCCACGGCTGCGACTTATAATAGCGAATGTTCTTTACTTTGATACCCGTTTCTTCCATCACTTCACGCGCCACACACTCTTCAAACGTCTCTCCGATCTCGGTAAAGCCCGCCACCAATGCATTGAACGCAAAGCCTGTGCGATATTTTGTCAAAAGAATACGATCACCGTTCGTGACACCGACGATCACGGCCGGATTGATACGCGGGTACACAACATTGCCGCAGTCCGGACATATCATCGCGCGCTCATCTTCCTTATAGCCCATCTTCTTACCGCATCTGCCGCAAAAGCGATTGTCCGTATACCATCTCCAGAGATGATAAGCCGTGTACATCACATACACATCCTTGTCGGCGCATACGCCCACAAGGTCGCGGATCTCGCGAAGCGAGCGGTATTCGTAGCCGTCGCCCTCGCCTCTTACCTCGTCTGTTACGAGAAAATACCGCTCCTCATCCACAGAAAAAAGATAGACCGCTTTTTCAGGATCTACCCCCTTTCCGTAAAGGAACAGGTCGGTCGGATCGCTCATCTGAAGCAATACGCGGCCGTCACCGTGAAACTGCAGGACGTGATCCACGTCCCGCAGTGTATATTTTTGAAATGCGTTATAAAGTTTGCTTGGATAAATATCCTGAATCATATTCCCTCTCTTCTAGCCAAAAAACATCTGTACCCAATAGTTACCGTATCTTGCGATGCCAATCGCAGAATAGTTACCACTCATAATGTTTGCACGGTGACTGGGTGAGTACATCCAACCGCTATGTACCTGCTCTACGCTTGTAAATCCCATGGCGATATTTTCGCCTGCAAAGCAGCGGCGCGTACCCATTGCGGAATATACGAGTCCGAATACAGGGGAACCGTCCGGACGGGTATGTTCAAAATACTTGTTGTCACTCATCTCTTTTGCGCGAACATATGCCGCATTACAAAGGGCCTCGTTTAAAGAAAGCGGGCTAAGTCCTGCACTGCTTCTCTCCCGGTTGATCAAACCGAGCATACTTTCCGCGGATTTGTTTGAGGCATCTGTGGAAACTGCAACCGCCTTACGTCCCTCGGACATGCCGCAGGTCACATAATGATTATAAAGCGCTGTCTCATCATTTCCAACCACTTCTTTCAAATCCGGGTTACGGGAGAGATAGTAGTCTGCATCAAATTTAACACCATTGATCTCTTTGGGAACCGCATGCGCAGTCATCCCAAAAGACATAACCAGAACAGTTAACAATACAAACGCGAGCTTTCTTCTCATAGGGCACCTCCATCCCGCCATTAAATGGCAGGCTTTTTTTTTAGGTCTATTGAAAAAAAACTAGTTTTTTTAGGTGCACCTTAGATTTTAAATTAGCCCAATACTTTGACGAGCGCTTCTGTCAGCTCTTTCATGTCAATAGGCTTTGCGAGATGTCCGTTCATACCGGCTTCTGCTGCATCTCGCTTGTCCTCGTCAAATGCATTTGCTGTCATCGCGAGGATCGGGATCAGACGCTTTAACGGGTCTTCCAGTTCACGGATCATCCGCGTTGCTTCATAGCCGTTCATATTTGGCATCTGTACATCCATCAGAATCACATCGTAGTATTCAGGTGGATTCGATTTCAGCATCTCTACACAGATCTTGCCATCTTCGGCATGTTCCACTAGGAACCCTTTATCTGTAAGCATCTCTGTTGCGATTTCCGCATTGAGTTCGTTGTCTTCTGCGAGAAGGATCCGTCTGCCTTTCAGGTCAACGAGTTTTTCCTTCGAATGATCGGATGGATCATTCACGTTGCCCTCCACAATGGGATGCGACAGGATCAAGCGGAATGTTGTTCCTTTTCCGAGTTCACTCTCCACCGTGATCGTTCCGCCCATCAGCTCTACCAATTGCTTCACGATCGCCATTCCGAGTCCCGTTCCTTCAATATGGGATTCTGTTGCGGTCTCCGCACGCGTGAACTCTTCAAATATGTGAGGTAAGTATTCTTCCGACATACCGATGCCGGTATCGGATACTGTCATTAAGAAGGTTGCGTAGCCTTCCTTTTCGCTTGGAAGCTCTTTGAGCGTCAGGCTTACCTTCCCGCCCTCGGGTGTATATTTATAAGCGTTGGATACGAGATTCAAACAAATCTCTTTTACCTTGAGCTTATCTACCAGAATATGCTTGGTCCAGACATCTATCTCAACCTTAAAGTCGATGTTTTTCTCTCGCATTCTTTCTGAGAAAACGACACCGATCTCGCGGCTTAAGTTGCCCGGCTCGCTAACGGTTTCATTGAGCGTTGATTTTCCGCTCTCTACTCGTGCGATTTCCAGTACTTCATTGATCAGAGAGAGGAGGAATGAACTTGCACTCTTAAGTTTCCCCAGATAATCCATCACCTTTTCCGAATTGGTGATGTTATCTCCGATCAGATTGGCAAAGCCGATGATCGCATTCATTGGTGTTCGGATATCATGCGACATATTGAATAGGAAAGCCGTCTTAGCTCGGCTTGCCGCTTCTGCACGTTCCTTTGCAACCAGAAGCGCCACATTCATGGCATCCTCATTGTGCTTGGATTCGGTGATATCACCGACGAATCCGGAAACCTGCTGCTCGCCGTCTTCCGTTCTGAAACTGTTTCCGCCGGCAAACAGATAGATGATTCCCTTAGCGGGATGATTCCACTCGAGCGTCTTGCTCTGGTAATTTCCATCCTGCATCTTGCGGTAGTCGTTCTCGATCAGATACTCCTCGCCGATATCAAGTCTGTTGTGATAGAAGCGATACAGCTCTTCCGGTGTCATGTCGACATCTTCAATGCCCAGGATTTCTTTTCCCTTATCGCTCATCATCATCTGATGATGCCCATCCGGCCGGATCATGATCTTCCAAATTCCGTAACCGGCATTTGCAAGGATATTCTGATTTTCTTCCAATACAGCGTTCAGGCTACTGATATGATCGATCTTTTCCTGTAGCTGCTTACTGTACATCTTCTGCGTCCGGTTTCTTTCAAGTGCCAGAAACGTAAAGAAGATAACAGCAAAGATGATCAGCAACCAGATCGCCGCCAGATACGGATGGAGTGAAATGTACTCCGTAAAGGTCATGTCCATCGCACTGACTGCCAGGTTCCGTGCGATATTTGAGTCGATCGTTGAATTCGGAAGATGCTCGATACACTTGGAGATGATGCTGATGAGTGTATGGTCGACATCTGAAGGAACAACCGCACAAAGCGCTACATCGACATCGGAAAGTGTGCGATACACAAGTTGACTGGCGTTTCCCTTGTTAACGATCATCTCGCCTTCAAACATATACAGGAAGACTTCGTCAATCTCTTCACGGTATAGTGCATCTACCGCTTCTTCCACGGTACTGTAAGCTACAACTGTCTGCCCCGGCCTTAATGTCAGGAGTGTGTTCAGTCGACTGTTCGTCATCGAGACACCGATTCTGTGATCGTCCGTATTCCCTCGACGCGATACAAAACAGGCCTCCACCGTCAAAAACGGTTTTGATTCGACGAACCCGAGTCGCTCCGAACGATCCGGATCCGAGAGGTATCCGATATAAATATCCGCTTCGTGGTTTAAAAGCTCTGACTCCATGACCACATCCTGCGGGGAATCGTGGATCTCATAATTCATGCCGGTCAGATCCATAATGCTGTGCCAATAATCCGGCAGGATTCCGACATAATGTCCTTCTTCATTTACGGAACAGAACGGAGACCATTTCTTATCGGCTGCAAGTATGATCTTTCCCTTTGCGCCACTGTGAGTGTGAATGTAATCCCACTCTTTTTCTGTAAAGAACAATCCGCTCTTGGCTGTCGTAGCGTAATTCCGATAATACATGGCATTGCGCCAGTCGCCTTCATTGCTGTCCATCTGTGTGATGGCATCATTGATAATATTTAGAAGTTCCGTATTTCCCTTGCGAACGATCGCGTAGAAATATTCTGAACCGAAGGAGCTGATCGTTTTCTCTCCGCGTGTCTTCCGAAGAGATCCGGATGCAACCGCATCCACTTCCTGATTGGAGAGTGCTTCACTTAAAGCATCATTGCTCGTATAGTATCTCGGTGTATAATGAAAGCCATTCTCTCGTGCGAAAATCTCCAGATTGTCGTTGGCGCTGCTCCCGATGCGAAGCCCGATCTTCATTCCGTCATATGTCGAATATACGCCGGGAACGAAACGGTTTTCATTGATCCTTGTATTTAGATTGACCGTGTTCGAACCGATCGGAAGTGAATAATCGAACTTTTTTTCGCGAGTGTCTGTCTTATGCGCGGATGTGACCATGTCGATCTCACCGTTATAAAGCATATCCTGCATAGCACCCCAGCTATTGTTGTATCCGATATATTCGAAATTGACGTTCGCATATCGTTTCATGAGAGTGAGGAATTCGTAACCGTATCCACTTTTGTTACCAACCATATCCATCTCATGATATCCGGGAAGTGAATAAAACCCCACCCGAATGGTGCGAACAGGTCTTTCTTCCGCCGCGGCTGCCGCGTGCGTTCCATAACCAAATAGTAAAAGCGTGCAAAGCGCCGGAACGATCATACGCCACGCTTTTCTTCCGTTCTTCCTGATACTCAACTCAAGCACCCCCCAGTGACTGATTGACTGTTTTTGAAGTTGACTCATTATAACATGTTTTTTTCACCTGAAAGTGTTTTTTATGAATATTTAAAAAACTTTAGATTTTATTCTGACAGTTTAGATTTTGTTCTCATCACCATGCATAAAAAACAGCGATAATACCCCTTTAGAGGTGGTGATTTTAGGGAATTTTTAGAATTGCTTAAAATTTGCTTAAAATTTGTTTCAGAAACATAGCCTAATATTGTATACTGAGATTTGACTGGAATTTTAGAAAAGGGGAGAAAAACTATGTGGCTGTTTTTTACACTGGCAACGACTTTACTATGGGGTCTTGCCGAATTATTCTATAAGAAAGGAGCGCGCGAAGAAGAAAAGTATGCGCACTTAAAGATCGCCGTCTGCGTCGGCTTCGTCATGGGACTCCATGCCGCTTTCGAACTGTTGACAAGCGATCTGGTCTACGACCCGGTCAACCTGATCCGGTACCTGCCTGTATCGCTTTGCTACATCATTTCAATGGCAATGTCCTTCTTCGGAATGCGTTTTATCGAAGAGTCGATCTCCGATCCTTTGGAGAACACCTCCGGCGCAATGTGTTCCCTGCTGGCAGTTGTATTCCTTGGTGAAGTGATCGAGGTTCCTTCCGTGATCGCGATCCTCGTGATCCTTGTCGGTATCCTCGGTGTCGGCTATCTGGAAGGACACGGCTCTACCGACAGAAGTAAGAAGCTTGGCAAGCGTATGGCACTCATCGCATTCATGATGCCGTTCTGCTATGCGGTTCTGGATGCACTCGGCAGTTTTCTCGACATCATATTCCTGGAGATGGAAACGAGTCCGCTTGTCGGCGTGACGGAAGACAACATCGAGATGATGGCCAATACTTCCTATGAGATCACGTTCTTTATTGTAGCGGTCATCCTGCTCATATACATGAAGATCAGGCACGTACCGTTTGAACTTCCGACGCAGCGTGACAAGATCCTTGCTTCCGTCTGTGAGACAGCGGGGCAGTTTACTTACGTTTATGCAATGAGCGGCAACGGCGCGATCGCGGCACCGATCATCTCTTCGGTCTGCGTTGTATCGCTGGTTCTGTCCCATATTTTCTTGAAAGAACGTCTGAGCAAAGCACAGTATTTCTTCATATTTTTAGTGCTGCTCGGCATTCTGACATTATCTGTTATTGAAGGTGACGCATAACATGGACGAACGAAGTGCTTTTCAGAAAGCCCTTAGTAACTTCACAAAAGACGTTGCATCAGGCGGTGCGATCCGCCACCTGACGGATCTTGGATACAGCCCCGAACAGATCGAAGGTATGCTCGATTATCCGACGCCGCTTTCCGAGATTTGCACCGTTGTGCAAAAGTATTTGGAAGAAAAGGCGCTTCCAAAAGATGAGCAGTTCGAGATCGTCAAGGAGACCGATGCCTTCGGCCGGTCCCATTTTATTAAGAAGAAAAAAGAGCATTAAAAAAACGAGGGTTTCGATACCCTCGTTTTTTGATGTCATTACTTCCGTTCGTTTCATTCCATTCCTACGGCTTCTTCGTCCATCCCATCTCCCAGAATGCCATCTCATATCGCGAGCAGGCGACAAAGATCTCGGTCAGGTGTCGGAGCTGTGCCTCAGAGCAGTCGGCCGCAAGCCGGTCCATCTCATCCAAAAGAACTTTATTGTCATTTGCATACCGCTCCGAGGCATAGCCCTTGATCCAGTCACCATAGAACGGATCATCGGCGCAGGCAGGAGCGCGTCTTACGAGTTCCTTTGCGATCATCTCGTAGCTGTACGCGCAAGAGAGGATCGCCGCCATGATCTCCGCTTCTCCGCCTTCGTATGCGATGCGAAGCATGTAGGATGTATAGGACAGGTTGTCGAGCGCACGGGGCGTACGGTCGATCTCTTCCCGCGTCACACCAAGGCGCGCAAGATAACCCTTATGCACATCCAGTTCGCCGTTCATGACCGCAATGTACTTTGCAAAAAGATTGGCCGTCTGCAGGCTAGTCGCCTTTGCGACGCCGATCGCAAATGTTTTCGCATAATCTTCCAGGTACAGATAGTCCTGAATGATATAATAACGGAACTTGTCACGGTCCAGTGTTCCGTCTAAAAGGCCCAGAATGAAAGGATGGGTGTTGTACGCTTCCCAGATCTCTTTCGTTGCTTCCAAAAACCGTTCCGTTGCTTTCATCTTATCTTTCCTCCGCCGCTACATATCGAATCGTCTTGATCGGAAGCACCAGGATGACAAGCGAAGAGAGAATGCAAAGCGGAATGTTCTGTGAGAAGTTGTATGCAAGGCTGTAGCCCCATGCATCCCAGCCTGCCCAGGCATTCTGTGAGAAAAACAGAACACCGCTCAAGGTATGACCCACGATCTTCAATACGGATGCCAAAACCATACCGCCAAGGATCTTATAGCGCTTGTCGGTACCGAAAACGCCTGTAAACCCAAGGCTTGAGAAGCAGATCAGGTGCTCTACGAAAACCTGTCCCCAGTGAACCGGATACCAAACCGGGATCAGGAACATTGCAAGAATGCCGACTACCCATCCGGAAATGATCGCATGACGATAATCCGTAACCGTTGCAAGAAGCATCAGCGGAACGGGTGAGCAGAGCGCGATCGTCGCACCTGTCGGAAGCGGGATGCGAATCGAATCGAGGATGATCGTCATCGCGATCACGATCCCGCAAAGGCAAAGGTTCTTGGTTGTAAATCGTGTCTTGCGCACGAGAAACAGTGCGACCGCATAGTAGCAAACGGCAAACACGATTGTAATAATGTGATTGATGTCATTCATGATATTCCCTCCTATATGCAAACGGCAGTGTAAATGCATGGTCCATGGGACCTCTGCCGCTTCCTACATCAAGCATGGCGGCAAGTGCGCCTGAAATATAATCTTTCGCCCGCTTTACGGACTCTGTAAGCGGATATCCTTTGGCAAGGTTTGATGCGATCGCACTCGATAATGTGCAGCCGGTTCCGTGCGTATTGGGATTGTCAATCCGCTTGCCCTCAAACCAGGTAAGCGCACCATCCGCATAGAGCAGGTCGTTTGCATCGTTCACGCTGTGACCGCCCTTTAAGAGAACATTGCAGCCGTAACGATCACCGATCGTCTTTGCTGCCGTAATCATTTCATCCCGATTCGTAATCGCAAGATTCGATAAAATCTGTGCTTCCGGCACGTTCGGTGTGATGACCGTTGCAAGCGGCAACAGCTCCTGTGTCAAGGTGTCAACGGCATCGCTTTTTAAAAGTGCGGAGCCCGATGTCGCAACCATCACGGGATCGACAACGATGTTCCTTGCATTGTAAGTGCGAAGCGCATCCGCGATCACGCGGATCAGTTCGGTCGATGATACCATCCCGATCTTCACGGCATCCGGAAAGATATCCGTAAACACCGCATCGAGCTGCATCTTTAAAAATTCCGGCGTCGATTCCTGAATGCCGGTAACCCCGGTCGTATTCTGCGCCGTAAGTGCCGTGATCGCACTCATCGCAAAAACGCCGTTCATGGTCATGGTCTTTAAGTCAGCCTGAATGCCTGCGCCGCCGCTACTATCGCTTCCCGCGATCGTCAAAGCAGTTTTTAATTTCATTTATTCTCCCCCTCTCACCATCTTCTCGGACAGAGCCCGAAGATGACAGCATTCCTTTTCAATATCTTCTGCGGAAAAGATCGCGCTGACAATTGCGGCGCCCGCTACGCCGGTTCCCTTAAGGAGCGGCAGGTTGTCACCGTCCACACCACCGATCGCAACGACCGGAATATCCACAGACTCCGTGATCGCACGAAGCGTCTCCCTGCTCATCGGTGTGACATTGTTTTTGGTTGCCGTTCCGAAAACAGCACCGGATCCAAGATAATCCGCGCCGCAGGATACGGCTCGTAGCGCTTCTTCCACATTGTGCGCGGAAACGCCAAGGATCATATCCGGGCCTATCTTCTCCCGGACGCGCCCTGCTTCCATATCTTCCTGTCCCACATGAACGCCGGATGCACCGGATCTGATGGCAATTTCAACATTATCGTTGATGATCAACGGCACATCGTATTGTTTACATAACTTCCCTATCTCAACTGCTTCCCGGAGAAAAGATGCTTCATCCAGATCTTTCTCGCGAAGCTGCAGGCAGGTGATCCCGCCTTTTAAAGCTGCCTCTACCTGTTCATAAAGCGTCTGTCTGCCTGTCCATTTTCTGTCCGTGACAGCATAGAGCAGCATATTCTCTTTACCGAATTTCATATTTTGCACCTCTTGCAAGCTCTTCCGGTGTCATCGTATAGATCGCATCGATCACATAATTCCGGTACGTGGCATTACCGTCCTGTTCTGTCATCCGGCCATGCGCGATCTCACCTGCAAGCCCCATTGCGCAGACAGCCGCTGCAGCAGCCTCGAGCGGCCGTTCCCTGTTTGCGGCGCAAAAGGCGGCAACCAGCGCAGACAGCTGGCATCCGGTTCCCGTTACATCCGAAAGCATCGGATGACCGTTTCGGATCACATATGCTTTGCTGCTATCTGCCACGATATCGATCGCGCCTGTCATCGCAATGACTGTATCTAGCTTGGATGCATATCCTTTGATCTCATCGACCGCAGAAGCAAGCGTCTCTTCCGTCACGCTAAGCGCCTTGTCCGCATCTACGCCCCTCGGGTGTTCTTCGGCCGCTTTCGCGATCGTACGAATCTCCGAAATGTTGCCGCGGATCACAGTAAAGCGCACAGCCTTTAGAAGTGCCGCTACCGTCTCCCTGCGAAATGAAGAAGCACCGACACCGACAGGATCCAATGCAACCGGGTGATCAAGTTCATTGGATCGCATCCCTGCAAGGCGCATGGCCTCGGCCTTCCGCTCTGTCAGCGTCCCTAAGTTAATATCAAGTCCCGCGCAGATCGAAGTCACTTCCGCTGCCTCTCTCGGGTCATCTGCCATGATTGGCGCCGCTCCGCAGGCGATCACCATATTCGCACAGTCATTCGCTGTCACATAGGTTGTGATTGTGTGGATCAGCGGACGTTTTGTTCTGACATTTTCAAAAAGAGCTGCAAGCATGCCTGTTTTCTCCTAACGTCCGATCGCTTCCTGCATAGACTGCAATACGACCGTTTTTTTCAGACTGAAAAGCAAAGCAGCGGATACAAGCGCACCGGCTGCAGTCGAGATCAGGAACGGAATCACATATGCATAGAATGCAAGTTCTGCAGCGTTCTGCCCCATCAAAAAGATCGCAACGGGATATGCGCAAAGTCCGCCAAGTACAGCGGTTCCAAACACTTCACCGAGAAGCGTCGCACTGATGCTTCTGGTCTTCTGATAGACAAGACCGCAAAGAAGTGCGCCGAACATACTGCCCGGAAACGCCATCAGGCTTCCGAGTCCCAAAAGATTCCGGATCAGGGATGCAACGAACGCGGCGCCAAGTCCGTACCATGGCCCTAAAAGAACCGCGCACAGAATGTTGACCATGTGCTGGACGGGCGCGCATTTGCTTCCGAATACCGGAAACGATAAAAGGCTTCCTACTACGGCAACTGCACAGAATACGCCTGCGGCTGCCAATTTCTTTGTGTTTGTTGACTGCATGTTTTTCTCCTCCTTACAGTAAATGGTGGATAATCATGTTCGCGAGCCGAGCAGAAAGACTACCTCTTCCTGCTCGCTTTCGCGTTAGCCTTCAAATGAATGCAAGCATTCGCTTGAAGGCAATATCGCGAAAAAAGGAGACATCGTTTGATGCCTCCTGTAAAAAATCGTTTGCATGACTTCCTACGGCGGCATTACCCGCATCAGGTTTTAGGGTCGAAGTTGATTACTTCCTCTCAGCCTGCAAGCACAAGCTCCCCTGTATTTATTACGTACCCTACTCTACACCCCTTTCGGGGAAAATACAAGTGGGACTTTTGATTTTAAATAAATAAAGAAGTGACGCCTCTGTCACATGCCGAGAACACAGAATTCTTCAAGATCCCCCACCATCTGCGCCTTGGTTCTGTGGGAGATATCCGCCACCGGCTTTTCCGTTTTCTCGAGCTGTACGGTCGTAATGATAAAATCGTATGAATTCTCCGGATACAAATAGAGCTGATACGGCGAACACATGTCGATAATGTGGATCTGCGGCAGCTTTTTCTCCAGATACTCGCAAAGCTTGCGAAGGCGGATGATCCCCATGCCCGATACGAGAAGCGCACGCTTTCTGGACGTCGTCCGCTCCTGTGAAAGTGCGAAGTAGAGCGTCAGCGAGACGAGCTCCTGCTCGTCGGGCACGATCCCCGAAAACTCGCGATAGAGCTTCTCCTGCTTCTTTACATTCTCATAGATCTCCTTATACTCCGCGGGCAGCTCCTCCCGCTGCGAGGATCGGATGCCCGGCGTTTGTTTTTGCTGGTAGATCGAGTTCTTTAAATGATGTGCCAATCCGAAGAACAGAAGCTTATCTGCGGAAAATGTGCAGCCCGTTGCCGCCTCGACCGCCTCGATCAGATGAATCGTCAGCATCTCGATATTCTCCGGCACGCGTCGCTCGTTCTCGTTCTCTTCGTGGAACGTGTTGTAGCTCATCAGATGAATGCAGATATATTTGCACTCCGAATCGGGGAGCTTGATGGAAAAAGTCTCCTCCAGGCGCTTTGCGATAAACATCGACGTGTTCATCTCCATCTGCGGGAAGTCGCCCTCCGGCGGCATAAACTCTTTTTGGATCGTACAGCCGTTGCGC
>JAIKWO010000185.1 GCA_024684675.1 Lachnospiraceae bacterium | reverse complement strand
TGAAAGCGTATGCCAATAAGAAGGGCATTACGATCGTCGGCGATATCCCGATCTATGTGGCATTCGACAGTGCAGATACATGGGCGAATCCCAAGCAGTTCCAGCTGGACCTTATGATGATTCCGAACGGCGTAGCCGGTGTGCCGCCCGATGCCTTTTCCGCTACAGGCCAGCTCTGGGGGAATCCGCTGTATGACTGGTCCTATCATCAGAAGACCGGGTACGAATGGTGGCTTCGAAGGATCCGTCACTGCGCAGGCATTTACGATATCATTCGGATTGATCACTTTAGAGGATTTGATTCCTATTGGTCTGTTCCGTATGGCGATGAGACAGCTGAGAATGGCCATTGGGAAGAGGGGCCGGGATATGATTTCTTCCGTGTGATCAAGAGTGAATGCAAAGGGATCCGCATTATCGCAGAGGACCTGGGAATCCTGACACCTGCCGTCAACAGACTTGTTAAGAAGACCGGATATCCGGGCATGAAGATCCTGCAGTTTGCATTCTATTACGGCGATGAGAGCAGCTATCTGCCGCACAACCACGTCAAGAACTGCATTGTCTATACCGGAACGCATGATAATGATACGACCGTGCATTGGTATAAGTCGCTTAATCGGAAGGATCAGGCATATCTTAGGCACTATCTGAATATCAAGAATACACGTAATGTACACTGGGATCTCATCCGGTGTGCGCTTTCAAGCGTGGCCGATACTGCTATCATCCCGATGCAGGATTATCTCGGCCTCGACGGCTGGGCGCGGATGAACACACCCTCCACCCTCGGCGGCAACTGGGAGTGGCGCATGCAAGGCGATGCCCTCACCGAGGACCTTGCAAAGAAGATCCACGACATGACCACCCTTTATGGGCGTTAAATGAGCCCTTGGGGACGGGGTTAGTGGCTCATTCATACGGTTTTCATGATCAAGTATTCGTTACAGAATAAGAATAAATAGATTGTAACCTGCATCATACTGTGCTAACATGAAGTGGCAAAGAAGTCCAACGTCGGGCTTCTTTGTTTTTTTATACCCTAAAAAATGGAGCAAGTAAGTCATGAAGAATCAATTGATCAAAGTGGCGGCGTCATCGCCGGAATTGAAAGTAGGAGATATAGACTTCAATACAGACCGTATCATCGACATGATCGACAGCCTGTCCGACTGCGGTCTGATCGTCTTTCCGGAGCTTGCGGTCACCGGTTATACATGTGCAGATCTGTTTGAAAACGAGCTTCTTCTGTGTGAGGTAGAAAAGGCACTGATCCGAATCGCGCAGAAAACAAAACAATATGAATTGACCGTAGTGGTCGGCGTGCCGATCCGCTATCGGAATAGCCTCTATAATTGTGCTGCAATCCTCTCTGAAGGATCCATCAAAGCGCTCATTCCCAAGACGCATATCCCGAACTACTCGGAGTTCTATGAATGCCGCTGGTTTGCATCAGGGCAAAATGTGACCGGCCGCACGATTCGAATAGGCCGGAAAGAGATTACGTTCGGAACGGATATCCTGGCTGAAGATCCTGATACGGGAGCGGTTCTCGGCGTAGAGATCTGCGAGGATCTGTGGGTGCCGGATAAGCCGAGTACGCATGCGTCTCTGGCAGGTGCCAATCTGATCGCCAATCCATCTGCCTCCGATGAACTGATCGGCAAGAAGGAATATCGGCTTCAATTGGTACAGCAGCAAAGCGGTGCCTGCAACTGCGCGTATATCTACGCTTCCTCCGGGACGCATGAGAGCAGTACGGATCTTGTTTTTTCAGGCCATTCGATCATTGCAAGGAACGGTGCGGTTTTGAAAGAATCGGTTTTTCCTGCATATCCCCATGCGGAGACGTGTCTGATCGATCTTGGCATGATCATGCATGACAGGCAGCGTCAGAATACCTTTGAAAATATCGATACACAGGCCTATCGCCGTGTATCTGTAAAGCTCCCGGCGATCGGCGGCGCAGAAGTGACCATTGATTCACTGGCTCGCATCATAAAAGAACAGAACCATCCCATCGAACGCAATCCGTTCGTGCCGGGAGACGGCGCCGTCCTGGATGCAAGGTGCCGTCGGATCCTTGAGATTCAGTGTAGCGGCCTTGCTACGCGTCTTCGTGCGACCGGCATGAAGAATCTTGTGATCGGCATTTCAGGTGGCCTTGATTCTACGCTTGCGCTTCTTGTATGCGCGGAAGCAAAGAAGCTGATCCCGGATATTCGGATCATCGCTTACACGATGCCGAATGAGGGGAACACATCTGGCCTGACTTACGGCAATGCCAATCAGCTCATGCAGCTTCTTGCGGATGAAGTACACGAGATCCCGATCAGGGAAGGTGTCGATCTGCACCTAAAGCAGCTCGGACACGAACTTGGCTATCAGGGTGAAGGAGATACTGCCTATGAGAACGCACAGGCTCGCATGCGCACGTATCTTCTGATGGATGCGGCCAATATGAAGAATGCGCTCGTGGTCGGCACGGGTGATCTATCGGAGCTTGCACTCGGATGGTGTACTTACAACGGCGACCATATGTCCATGTATGCCGTGAACGCATCCGTCCCCAAAACGCTCGTCCGCTTTATCTGCCGCTCCTATGCGGAGATCTGCGGGGATGAAGCATTGAAAAAAGTTCTGATCGCCGTCTGTGATACGCCGATCACACCGGAACTGACACCGAATGTAAACGGGCAGATCGCGCAAATGACGGAAGAGAAGATCGGCAAATATGATCTAAACGATCTCTTTTTATTCT
Source organism: Lachnospiraceae bacterium (assembly GCA_024684675.1). Classification (GTDB taxonomy): domain Bacteria; phylum Bacillota; class Clostridia; order Lachnospirales; family Lachnospiraceae; genus VSOB01. The sequence goes on along the minus strand of JAIKWO010000185.1, from coordinate 1,100 downwards.
ATACGCTCCGCTACGGTTTTGAGCCGGCAAGAACGGCAGCGTATGCATTGGCCGCGTATCCGGAACTGACGGAAGAAGAAGTGCGCAGTGCGGCGAAGAAATTCTTTGGGCGCTTCTTTTCACAGCAGTTTAAAAGAAGCTGTCTGCCGGACGGCCCGAAAGTCGGTACCGTATCACTCTCCCCAAGAGGAGACTGGCGTATGCCGAGCGATGCATCGGTGGCGCTCTGGCTCAAAGACCTGTAAGGAGACAGCCTGAAACGGAGGCAGGTTTTTTATGCGAACACTGGAAACAAACGACTGGATCTTACTGAACAATATCATCTACAAGATTTATACCGTAAGCGATATCACGCATATGCGCGAGCAATTCCTTGATCAGATGAAGATGTTGATCGATTTTGACAGCGCGGATTTCCATCTGGCTTCACCGGACGGAGAGAACCGGCTCGTATCGCCTGTGCAATACAACTGCGAGGAGGATCTGTCCGCCGAATACGATGAGATCGACTACAGCCGCGGCATTCTCTATGGCGGAAAGACGCTGATCTATCGTGAGACGGATATCATCTCAGATGCCAAGCGCGTGGAGACAGAGTATTACAAGAAAGTCTATAAAGCCAACAAGTGGCACTATTCGCTGCAGATGGTGCTGGCCAGAAAGAAGGAGTTCGTTGGTGTTGTCACGTTTTATCGCACGATCGGCAAGGATGATTTTGTCTATGACGATATTTTCATTCTGGATCTGTTAAAAGATCACCTGGCCTATCGTCTCTACCAGCAGAAGAAAAATACAGATCCGGCGATCGAAAAGCTTTCGGTTCGTGCCGCAGCCGAGCAGTATAATCTGACAAGGCGGGAAGAGGCCGTGTTAAAGCTCCTGATGGAGGGCCTTGGCAATGCGGCGATCTGCGAGACGCTTGTCTTTACGGAGAATACGTTGAAGAAGCATATCCTCAATCTCTATCGAAAACTGGGGATCAACAACCGGGTCGGATTGTTTAAAATGATCCTTGAAAAAGAGTAAAACTACTTAAAAAGGAGTAGAAAAACGGTCATTTTGATTAGTTGAAAAGGTTATACGAAAGGTCTATATTGCTC
>JAIKWO010000177.1 GCA_024684675.1 Lachnospiraceae bacterium | reverse complement strand
GATTCGAACCCCCGACCCACGGCTTAGAAGGCCGTTGCTCTATCCAGCTGAGCTACGGACACATAAAAGCGGGTGATGGGAATCGAACCCACGTGTCCAGCTTGGAAGGCTGGTGTTCTACCATTGAACTACACCCGCATGCTCAGTTTGCGTTCGTCGGGGTGACAGGATTCGAACCTGCGACCTCCTGGTCCCAAACCAGGCGCTCTAGCCAAGCTGAGCCACACCCCGAAGTATCGTCAGGACCCACGACGCAAGGACTATTATATAGAATGTTTTTTTTAATGTCAATAAGTTTTTAACGTAAAGTGCGCCTCACCGTTTTCGTCCAGTTCCATGATCACATAGGAGGGTCTCCTGTCCGGTGTACGCGGATAAGCAAGGCTTCCCGGGTTGATCACGGTAAGGTCCGAAGCGATGTCGATATCCGGTCTGTGTGTGTGACCGTAGAGGACAATGTCCGCTTCTTTCAGGCGCGCCTCCTGCTTTAAAACGACCGTATTCATCGATACATAATAATGATGCCCGTGCGTCATCCAGACTTTGTATCTGCCGATCCGAAGTTCCCTCTCTCCGGGAAGATCGGAAAAATAGTCATTGTTGCCTGCCACAAACTTCGCTGGACATCCGGCCGCCTGCGCGATGAGCTCCTCATCACCCTCTACATCACCGCAGTGGAGCAAGAGATCGAACGGCTTTTCCGCTTTGATGATCGAACCGAGCGGATCACGCCTTCCGTGCGTATCGCTGATAATCAGTATTTTCATTTTACGCACAATTATCTTCCTCCCAGTATCCCGCGCTTTACAAGTTCTTCCTTCATAAGCGCAAGCGCTTTGCCTCTGTGGCTGATCGCATTTTTCTCTTCGGGGAGCAATTCTCCCGTATGACAGCCAAGCGGCGGATAATAAAAGATCGGATCGTAACCGAATCCGTACTGTCCTTTCCGCTCATAGCCGATCCGTCCTTCCAGCTCGCCGCGCACGTAGAAAGACTCGCCGCCCGGCAGCACCGCAGCGATCACAGAGACGAATCTGGCCGTTCTTTTTTCATCCGGAACGCCGTTCAATCGCTCGATGATCGCATCATTCTTGATATCGTAGGACGTATCCTCTCCCATATAGCGTGCGGAATAAACGCCGGGCTCCTTATTAAGGTAATCGACTTCAAGGCCGGAATCGTCGGAAAGATAGACCGCATCCGTGATCCCTGCCGCAAGCCCCTTTTCGTATGCATCCTTCGCCTTGATGACCGCATTTTCTTCAAAGGTTGCGCCGGTCTCCTCCACATCCGTGGAAATGTTCTTCTCTTTTGCGCTGTAAAGGACAGCGTCCGTATCTTTCATAATCTCGCGGATCTCGCGCATCTTACCCTGATTGCCCGTCGCGAAAATAATGTTCACACTCATGTTCCCTGCTCCTTCAACTGATATGCATCCAAAATGGCATGCGCGACCCCTTCGGCCACTCGCGTGATATAGTCCGGGTCAGCCAGTTTTTGTGCTTCCCCCGCATTGCTGATATAGCCGATCTCAAGTACCGCTGCCGGAACCTCGGTGGACTTCAATACCGGCTTATCGTCCGATGCAGCAAAAATTCCGTTCACTTTCGCGCCCGTCGATGCACTCGCACCCTTCTCCAGAAGATCCGCCAGCTCCACACCGCCTACATTCGGAATGAAGTATGTCCCGTTGTAAAAAGCCTGCATGCCGTTGACTTTTTCATTCTCCGGATTGGTTGCCACCTCAATGCTGACAAAAAAGTCGGCCTTCAGATCATTTGCCAGCATGATCCTTGTCTTCGTGGCAAGGAACGAATCATCCGTTCTTGTTAAAATGACGCGAATGTCTGTTTTCTCAAATTGCTTACGTACCTGCTCCGCAACTGCAAGCGTCACATCTTTTTCCCTGATTCCATGCGCCTCATCCCCGGTGTCACTTCCACCATGCGAAGCATCGATCACGACCGTCTTTTGCGCGGTCAACCTCGGCTCCACCAACCGAAGGCGCAGCGTACCCGTCGAGAAGACATACTCCGTCTCAAGCAGACGATCAAGCGTCAGAAGCAGATTGACACCACCTTGCTCTTTCCAATAAACGCCCTCTTCGATGTGGGCATAGTTACCCGAAAGCGCATGCGTTTCGTAGAAATTATCGTATTCACCTTTTACCAGGAGATGAAGCTTGTGCTCCGCATAACGATTCTCGATCACAATATCGTCCGCTCTTACCGCTTCGGGAAGCGGTATGAACAGTTCGTTTTTGGTCGTATCCTCGCGCGCAAAATACAGGTTATCTCCCCGTTTGATATCAGAATGCCTGATCCCACCCGTCTGGTCGCTCTCTTCGGCAATAACGATCGTCTTGGTGGATGCAAAATACAGTGTCACACCCATGCCGAGTACGAAGAAAATACAGGTGAAGATCAGCATTCGTTTCAGCAATGCTTCCTGCATGGATCACCTTTTCGGGGGCTTCGGCCCCATGTATTGATAAAAGTATGTTTTCATCATACCGTTATAGATCTTGCGATTCTTGTCCGCCTTTCGGCCGAGATATTTTTCCGCATCTTCATACGCTGTAATAAGGTACATCGACCAGGCGTCAAGCTCACGATATCGCTCACCGATCGTGCGATAGAGCTGCGGAAGCGCTGTTTTCTCTTCGAGTCGCTCTCCATAAGGCGGATTCGTGATGAGAAAGCCGTATTTTTTCGGATGACTCAGAGCCGCAACATCGCGCCGCTGAAAGTGGATCAGCTTGTCCACACCTGCCAGCTTCGCGTTCTGTCTTGCGATCGTAACCATCTCATCGTCAAGATCGTACCCCTGAATATCGGTCGGCACATCCGGCGTCATCATTTCCCGCGCCTCATCCACCGCATCGTACCACTGTCTCTTCTCGATGATATGCGCCCAGCTTTCTGCTGTGAAGCTTCTGTTCATGCCAGGGGCGATGTTCGCAGCCATCATCGCTGCCTCAATAGGGATTGTGCCGCTTCCGCAGAACGGATCAACCAGGATCCTGTCTTTCTTCCATGGTGTCAGCATAATCAGCGCCGCCGCAAGATTTTCCGCGATGGGCGCCTTGGCGGTTAATTTCCGATAGCCTCTTTTATGAAGTGATTCCCCTGTTGAATCAAGACCGACCGTCACTTCATCTTTCATGAGAAAAACGCGCA
>JAIKWO010000125.1 GCA_024684675.1 Lachnospiraceae bacterium | reverse complement strand
TATAAGGATCTCAACCTGATCGTTGTACACATGGGCGGCGGCGTATCCGTCGGCGCGCATACAGACGGCAAAGTCATCGATGTATTCAACGCCCTTGACGGCGACGGCGCATTCTCTCCCGAGAGAGCGGGCGGCGTACCGAACGGCGGCCTCATCGATATGTGCTTCTCCGGCAAGTACACCAAAGCGGAAGTATACAAGAAGATGGTCGGCAACGGCGGCTTCAACGCTTACTGCGGCACCAATGATATGCGTGATGTTGCAAAGATGGTTGACGGCGGCGACAAGAATGCGGATCTCGTAAGAAGAGCATTCATCATGCAGGTAGCAAAGGACATCGGTTCCATGGCATGCGTTCTGTCCGGTAAGGTAGATCAGATCATCATCACCGGCGGTATCGCATATGACAAGGTTGTTGTAGCCGGCCTTAAAGAGCGCGCAGGCTTCATCGCACCGATCACCGTATATCCCGGTGAAGACGAGCTCCTTGCACTCGTTCAGGGCGGACTTCGTGTCATGAACGGTGAAGAGAAAGCAATGGAGTATTAATTGTATATCGTGATCAAGTGCAAAGGGGCACACCGAGAGGTGAGGCCCCTTTATGCGCAGAAATAGACGAAACAGAAAGAGGAGTTATTATGATTAAAGTAGGAATTCTGGGTTATGGCAACCTTGGACGCGGCATCGAGTGCGCGATCAGGGAAGCCAAGGATATGGAGCTTTGCGCGGTTTTTACAAGAAGAGACCCGAAAAGTGTGACGATCCGGACGGCGGGTGTGCCGGTGGTATCGGTATCCGATATCGAGAAGTGGACGGACAAGATCGATGTGCTGATGCTCTGCGGCGGCTCCGCGACGGATCTTCCCGAGCAGACACCGAAGTATGCGGCGATGTTCAACGTGATCGACAGCTTTGATACGCACGCACGCATTTCGGAGCACTTCGCAAAGACGGATGCTGCGGCAAAGGCAGCGGGGAAGGTTGCGATGATCTCAGTCGGCTGGGATCCCGGTATGTTCTCACTGGCGCGTTGCTACGGCAATGCGATCCTGCCTGACGGAACAGACTACACATTCTGGGGCAAGGGCGTGAGCCAGGGACATTCCGATGCGATCCGCCGGATCCCGGGTGTTAAGAACGCAAAGCAGTACACAGTCCCGGTTGAGAAGGCTCTCGCAGCAGTTCGTGCAGGCGAGACCCCGACACTGACGACAAGAGAGAAGCATACGCGTGAGTGCTTTGTCGTTCTGGAAGACGGTGCAGATGCGGCAGCGGTAGAGAAGGCGATCAAAGAGATGCCCAATTACTTTGCCGATTATGATACGACGGTTCACTTCATCAGTGAAGAAGAGCTCCTTCGCGATCACAGCGGCATGGCGCACGGCGGCTTCGTATTCAGAAGCGGCAGTACCGGCATGAACAAAGAGCATAATCACATCATCGAGTACAGTTTAAAACTCGACTCCAATCCGGAATTTACGACCAGTGTGCTGATCGCATATGCACGTGCGGTATACCGTATGCACGCAGAGGGTATGACGGGCTGCAAGACGGTTCTGGATGTGCCGCCTGCATATCTTTCCGACAAGAGCGGTGAAGAACTGCGGAAATCGCTGTTATAGTTTTGTCACATTAGGCGTCATTTGTCATGAGAATTCATGATGGATGACGCTATTTTTATTTATATCTTTTCAGAATGTTTCGGAACTGATATGATTATTTTTGGGAAAAGGTGAAAACTATCTGTTATTATGCCATGGAATATGGTACAATAGTACCAGATAAGAGGCACTTCGGGGGAACTATGTATATTGATGAGCTTGAGGGTGGACGCGAGATCACACTGTTTGCGATCAGCGGGAAGCGTTTTGTGAATTTCCGCACGTCTACAATTGAAATTGAACATCCGCAGCTTCGGGCCGTTGCGGCGGCGATCGCCAAAAAGACAGGGCATCGCAGGTTTGTATTTGCCCGTACGGTCTATACGAAGAATCGTAAGGTCGTGAATTTTAATGCGCCCAATGTACGTTGTAAGGCTGTCATTTCGGAAGACGGGATGCTTCGCGTGTGGCACACTGTGAAGACGATCCGTATCAAGATCCCGTACAGCATGCATATTCCGATGACACCGGGGAGCAACCGGTATCTCGGCAGCGTACTCGTACTCATGTCAGACAGTAAGAGCAGTGGTAACAACAGGCGCGGCAGTTACAGATTGACGCTTGGCCTGGACGGGCATGTCAAGATCGGCTACAACAAAGAGTCACAGCCCGTGCGTGTGCGTGACATCAGCGGGACCGGCATCGGCTTTACGATCTCGCCGAGTATTCCCGTTAAGATGGGAGAGAATGTGGTGATCACGTTTTCCGATGCACTGCAGAAGGGCAGACGTACTGCAAGACGCGTGAATTTTGAAGTGGCTGCGAATGTCGTTCGCATTGAAGGACTTGATGAGTCACATACGATCATCGGCTGTAAGATGCGTCCGAACGAAGAGTTGACGCAGTACATCTTCCAGAAGCAGATGCTGCTCCTTAGTGAAGGCAAGATGCGCAGGCCCGGAAGCAGGAGCCACATGAAGCAGAAAGCGAAATAGGATGTAATGATGTATTTGAAAGGCTTGGACCCGAAAGGTCCGGGCCTTTTTGCTATTACGCTTGAAAGTGTATCGCTGTAGCGATATAATTGAAACGAGAGGAGATACGGTATATGATCATTTATCACGGACTCCAATACAACAATCTTTATACGCACATTGGCTAATACAAAGAAAAATGCCGATGTGTGTTTTTTTATATATCCATATGTCACGAAATATGTCATGTGTTCTATCGGAAACAGAATAAATTTTACACCTTTTTTACGAGGATAGGATATTTGATTTTACATGGCCTTGATAGCATATCTTCAAGGAGGTGAGCTACATGAAGAGACTATGGAATGTAATCAATGAAATGAAAATTAAGAAAGAAATCAAGAATAAACTCTATTTAGGAGTATTGATTGCAATAAA
>JAIKWO010000100.1 GCA_024684675.1 Lachnospiraceae bacterium | reverse complement strand
ACTTTTGCTTTTATCTTATCTGGCGGTTTACGGGATTCTGGCAGATCCCGGCGTTCGGGGATTTGTACCGATCGTATCTCTTCTGCACCGGGCGCCGCGCGATTTTGCCCATGCGGCGATCTGGGTGATCTATGCACTGGGCGGCTTGATGTTTGTGAGCAATCTTGCACTTGCAAAGCACGAAGGTGCGCGGCCGACACATTTTCTCGGCACATTTCTGGGTCTGTTTGCGATTGCCGGAACGGGTATCGCCTACTATATCGCGGAGTGGCTTGACGCACTTCGGACGTCTGAGCCGGCCCTGCGCGTTTTTGCGGATTTTCTCTCGCTCTTTATGTACTGCGCGCTTGACTATATGGAATGCATCATGTTTGGGATGATCATTATGGGCGCGGTGGCAGCAAAGTGGATCCCTGTATATGACAAGGATTACATTATCATTCCGGGCTGCTCGATCCGAAAGGACGGCGGCCTTTTTCCGCTCATCAGAGGCAGGGTGAACAAGGCGATCCGCTATGCCTGGGACCAGGAGACGGCAACGGACAAAAAGGTCTGCTTCGTTCCGTCCGGCGGAAAGGGAACGAATGAAGTCATGAGCGAAGGCTCGGCGATGGAATTCTATCTTCTGTCACATGGCGCGGAGCCGGATGAGGTCTTTGCGGAAAAGGATTCCCGCAATACGTACGAGAACTTTCTTTTTTCCAAAAAGATCATTGACGATCTGAAACCGAATGCCCGTGTGGCATTTTCTACAACGAACTATCATGTGCTTCGATGCGGCATGCTCGCAAAGCGTATCGGCTTTGAACATGTGGAAGGGATCGCAAGCCGGACAAAATGGTATTTCTGGCCAAACGGCTTTGCACGGGAGGTCGTAGCAATGCTAAAACTCAATACAAAGTGGCAGGTGACGGCGGCCGTGATCGTAGCGTCCGTGTGCCTGGCGCTTTCGCTGTAAAAATGCCCTGCGGATGCTTTTCTCTTTTGCAGAACACATTTTTTACACATATTGATCACAAAATGATCATGAAACGAACAAGGTTTTAACATATTCATACGGTATCCTTCTTTCATCGGGCAACGCTTCATTGCCCTTCATGAAAGGAGAAATGTATGAGAAAGAGAACATCCACGGCGCTTTCAGCGCTTCTTCTGACAGTATCCCTGATGATGTCTGCATGCGGACAGAATATGGATACGCTAGGCGCTGCCTCCGGATCGGTGGAAACGGAAGATCAGACCGGAAACGAGTCAAAAGATGCTGTGACATACGAGGCATCCGGCGATAACGAGCATGCGCTCGCTGCAGACGGTGAGACGTTATCCTACGACAATATCATTGTGAACAAAACCGGTAACGGCGATGGCGATGAGGCAGATTTTTACGGAGAAAATGCAGCCGCCTTTGCAACGAACGGCGCTGATCTGACCATCCGGAATGCGACGATCACTTCGGACGGATCGCATGCAAATGCTGTTTTTTCCTATGGAGAAGGAACGAAGCTGACGATCTCTGATTCTGAGATCCACACCAAATCGAACAACTCCGGCGGTATCATGGTGACCGGCGGCGGTACGCTGAACGCAGACAATCTGACGGTTGATACGAAGGGCGGCTCCAGTGCACCGATCAGAAGTGACAGGGGCGGCGGCACCATGAATGTGACGGGCGGATCATACTCGAGCTACGGCAAGGGATCCCCAGCGATCTATTCCACCGCGAATATCAATGTATCGAATGCGACACTGTATTCCGATATTTCGGAAGGCGTTGTCGTGGAAGGCGCAAATTCCGTTACTTTAAACGATGTCAATATAACCGCTAAACACACGGAGCATAACAGTGATAAGTCCGATCACTTCCAGGCGGTCATGATCTACCAGTCCATGTCGGGTGATGCGGACGAAGGAACGGCCTCTTTCAACATGAAAGGCGGGAGCCTGACATCACAAAACGGTGGTCTGTTCTTTGTAAACAATACGGTGGCTACGATCGGACTGGAAGCTGTAAAAATGACAAATGCGTCAGATGATCTCCTGACTGTTGCGGCGGCAGGCTGGGGCAAGGAAGGTGCAAACGGCGGACAGGTCACACTGAATGCGACCGAGCAGGATCTTGACGGCGTCATTACGGTAGATGACATTTCAACGCTCAATCTGCTTCTTGGGAAGGACAGCAATTTCAGCGGTTCTGTCGACGGCAAGGGAGAAGTGTATGTGGAGCTTAAAGACGGGGCAAAATGGGTCCTGACGGGCGATTCTGCAATCTCGTCTCTTACATGTGATGCGGATTCTGTCGATCTGAACGGCTTTACACTTACCGTGGGCGGCAAAGAATATGAAGCCGGAACGGCATCGGAAGGCACAAAGATCGAAGTGAAGGAGACCCGGGGAAAAGGCACCCGCCCTGAGAAGCCGGACGGTGATGCTGCCGGAAAGCCTGACGGCGGTCCGGACGGAAATCCGCCCGAAAGGCAGGGAGGAAACCCTCCGGACGGCAATCCTCCCGAAAAGCCGGAAGGTGCACCGGATGGAAATCCGCCCGCAAAGCCGAGCGGTAACCCTCCTGCGAAGCCGGGAGAAAGTGAATAGATATGAAGATCACCAATCTGTATGAAACACCGAAATGCAGCGAGGCATCTGCGGCGGTTCGATTCTTTTCGGACGGCCGCAGAATGTGCGTTACGAAAGACCTGATTGCAGAGCATACGATCGCGGTCTATATTGACGATGCACCGGTATTGGAGATCGCCTGCACGGCATCGTCACTACCGGAACTGGTCGTGGGGCGCCTTTTTACAGAAGGAAAGATTGCCGGGGCTGACGAGATCGAGACGGTTACGATCGGTGAAAACGGTGAAAGGGCTGACGTAGTCTTACGGATGGCTGCCTGCGAGGCGTCGCAGAAAGCTACCAGAAACAAAGTGGCTGAACTTGACAGGAATGTCCTTTTTGCTATTCTGGAAAAAGCAGGAGAGGAACTTCCGCTTCATCGATTGACGTATGCTGCGCATGGAGCATTTTTAATAGATATGACAGGCGTGTCATATGCTGCGGAAGATATCGGCAGACACAATGCCATTGATAAGGTGATCGGACATCTCCTCATTGAAGGGCTCGATCCGAAGAAGTGTCTGATTTATACGACGGGCAGGGTTCCGCTTGACTCAGTGAACAAGGCGATTCGTGCCGGCGTGGCGGCGATCGTATCCAAAGCAGATCCGACCGCGCAGACGGTGCGGGCTGCGCATGATGCGGGTCTTCGCCTGATCTGCAGAGCAAGGAGTGACTCCTTCGATCTGTATGAATGAATGCGGAAGCATTGACGGGATCTTCAAATCTCTTTACACTTGGTAAAGGGACGTATGTCCCGCTTGGAGACGCGATATGAAACGTTATGCAAAATATATAAAGCCTTACAAGGCTTATTTTATTTTGGGGCCGATCTTTATGCTCACGGAAGTGGCCGGCGATGTGTATATGCCGACACTGATGGCCGACATTATCAACGTCGGCGCGGTCAATCACGATGTGCCCTATATCTTAAGAAACGGCGCGCTGATGATCCTGCTTGCCATTGTAATGATGACAGGCGGTATTCTCGGCGCTTATTTTGCCGCGAAAGCATCGATCAGTTTCTGTACCGATCTTCGCTTTGACTTGTTTAAAAAGGTGCAGACTTTTTCTTTTCGCAATATCGATTCGTTTTCGACGGGGTCTCTTATTACGCGTCTGACCAATGACGTGACGCAGGTGCAGAACGTCATCATGATGGGCCTTCGCATGTTCCTTCGTGCACCCGGCATGATGGTCGGCGCGATCATCATGGCATATCTGATGAATAAGCGTCTGACGATGATCTTTGCGGTCGCGATCCCGCTTCTTGCCGTTTCCATTGC
>JAIKWO010000060.1 GCA_024684675.1 Lachnospiraceae bacterium | reverse complement strand
CAAGCTATCTGCCTCGATCGGATAATCGGGTGCATACAATATCCTGTCAAAAGTCACATCAAAATCATGTATTGTCTCTTTTAAGCAACGATCGCAATACATGCAAACGGAAAACTTCGCACTGCCTTTCAGTAAAGCCTTACCCTTCTCCATGGCGGAAACGGTAACTTTGACGGGTTCTTTTTTTGTGATCTTAAAAGATTCACCGCCATACTGAAAGTGATCGGATTCAAAGAGAAGTTCCTTCTCTTCCTGCTTTCCTTCTGATGTCAATACATCTGTCAAGTTCAATAACATTGCAGACTCCTGTTCACACGAAGGTCATTATATCAAACCGAAATTTCTTTGTCAACTTTATTTTACGAGCGCGTACGTCTCTCTTGCGATCGCAAGCTCTTCGTTGGTCGGAATGACCATACTCTTCACACGGGAGCTCTTTTCGGAGATCACGATCTCTTTGCCACGCTGGTTGTTTGCATTCTGATCAATGGATACACCCATAAATCCGAGGTGCTCACAAACAAGATTACGAACGATCGGGCTGTTCTCACCGACACCAGCCGTAAAGGCAATGCCGTCTACGCCGTCCATTGCAGCGATGTAAGCGCCGACATACTTTGCTACGCGATAAGCAAATGCCTCCATCGCTCTGCGGCCCTTGTCTTCACCCTTGTTCTTGGACTCTTCCAGATCTCTGAAGTCAGAGGAAAGGCCTTCGGAAAGACCGAATACACCGGATTCCTTATTCAGGATGTTCATTACCTCATCAATCGATTTGTTGTACTTATTTGCAATAAACTGCAGGATCGCAGGATCAAGGTCACCGGATCTGGTTCCCATGATCAGACCTTCCAGCGGGGTAAGACCCATGGACGTATCAATCGATTTTCCGAACTTAACAGCCGATACGCTGGCACCGTTACCAAGGTGACATACGATCAGTTTTAACTTGGAGATATCTTCGCCCATGAGCGCTGCTGCTCTGCCGGATACGTATGCATGGCTGGTGCCATGGAAACCGTATCTTCTGATCTTATCCTGCTGATAATATTTGTAAGGGATGCCGTAAAGGAACGCTTCCTCCGGCATAGTCTGATGAAAAGCGGTGTCAAATACGGCTACCATCGGTGTGCCGGGCATCAGCTCGCTGCATGCGCGGATACCGATCAGGTTCGCCGGATTGTGAAGCGGTGCCAGATCGGAACATTCTTCGATCGCTTTGATCACTTCGTCATTGATCACAGTAGAGGATGCGAACTTCTCTCCGCCGTGTACGATACGGTGACCTACCGCACCGATCTCGTCAAGGCTCTTAACAACGCCTGTCTTTGGATTCATCAGTGCATCGATGACCATCTTGATCGCTACTTTATGGTCAGGCATAGGAGATTCCGTGATCTCCTTCTCGCCGCCTGTTTTCTGATATACGAGTCTGCTTCCTTCAATACCGATACGCTCGCAAAGACCCTTTGCACTCATCTCTTCGGTTACAGCATTGATCACCTGAAATTTCAGAGAAGAGCTGCCGCAATTGATTACCAATACGTTCATATTCTTATCTCCTGTACATCTTCTTATGATAACTGTGCCTGAACCGCTGTCAGTGCCACAACGCCTACGATATCTTCCCAAGAGCAGCCTCTGGAAAGATCGTTAACCGGCTTTGCGATACCCTGAAGCATCGGGCCGTAAGCTTCTGCCTTGCCAAGTCTCTGAACGAGCTTGTAACCGATGTTACCGCAGTCAAGGTTCGGGAAAATGAGAACATTGGCCTTGCCGGCAACTTTGCTGCCAGGTGCCTTAGATGCGCCAACTGTGTCGATCAGCGCAGCATCCAGCTGCAGCTCACCGTCAAGTGTCAGCTCCGGATACTCTTTGTGTGCGATCTCAACTGCTTCCACTACCTTATCAACAAGTGCATGCTTTGCACTGCCCTTTGTGGAATGAGACAGCATTGCGATGATCGGCTCGCCGCCAACCAGTGCCTTGAAGCTTTTTGCGCTGCTGTCTGCGATCGCTGCAAGCTCTTCAGAATTAGGATCCTGATTCAGACCGCAATCTGCAAACAGGAATGTTCCGTGATATCCAAGATCACAATTCGGAACGTCCATGATAAAGAAACCGGAAACCAGCTTTGTGCCCGGTGCTGTCTTTAAAATCTGCAGTGCGGGACGAAGTGTATCTGCAGTTGCATGGCAAGCGCCCGCAACCATACCGTCCGCATCACCTGCTTTAACCATCATAATACCGAATGTCAGAAAATCGCTCTTCAGAATCTCTGTTGCCTTTTCAAGTGTCATGCCTTTTGCCTGGCGGATCTCAAATAAAAGCTGTGCATACTCATCAAACTTAGCGCAGTTCATAGGATCAACAACTTCAAGACCTGTCAGATCCACTTCAAGCCAGCGTGCACCATCCATGATCTTCTCTTCATTGCCGACCATGACAACCTTTGCAATTCCTTCTTTCAGGATCTGAGCCGCCGCGATCAGCGTTCTCTTATCCGTCGATTCCGGCAGAACGATCTTCTTGACATCCTGCTTTGCCTTCTCTTTGATCAAATCGATGTAACTCATGCCCCCAAATCTCCTTTTCGCATTTGCATTGTTAAATTATTGTTAATTTATTGTTATCTTGGAAGTATTATACAGAGAATTTTGTATGTATACAAGAGCATTATTGTGTATTTTTTAGTACACATGCACTAAAAAGCATACAATCATTATCAAATGCCTTTTTTGCGGCCATTGCAGGTTAAATAAACTCACACAACATTATCATAAATCCACCAAAACCCGGCTGTAAATGGAACGTTATAACCAAATAAACTGCAGTTGTGGTATACTTTTCTCATGAAAGTCACCGGAATCATAGCAGA
>JAIKWO010000050.1 GCA_024684675.1 Lachnospiraceae bacterium | reverse complement strand
ACATTCCGGATTGAGAAAATCCGTGCATCCCATGCCTGTCCGGATGTTGTAGTCAAAGGTGACGCGTACGTTGCCGGGGCGGAAGATGAAGGGCTCCCTTGTATAGTCCACGATCGTCTTGGGCTTCAGCCCCCGGGTCCGCATTTTTGTGTAGAGCTCCCTGATCAGGTCATGCGGTGAGTCCATCATCCAATCGATGTCACCGTCGACGATCGCCTGCGCTTCTTCTGCGGTCAGCGGGGAACTGTATTTGGTCCCGAGCCCGCATCGCTTGCTCTTCTTTTCCAGATGGATCAGGGAGGTGTCGCCGTTATAATAGCGGATGCGGAATTTCTCCCGCATGTTCACGCCGTCGATCTTCTCACGAAGCGCCTTGTCATTCAGATTATCGAAGTAAAGACTTCGGATCAGATACTTTCCATCGACTGCGTGCGGATCAGGCTCGGCGACTGCCCTGAGTCTCGCCCTGATAGACAAGAGGTCAACGTATGTGAGCTCATGCTTCCACTCATGTCTGTAATGTGGCATGCGTCTTGTCTCCTTTCTGTTTGCGGTGCTTTTTCGTTTGGGTTGTGCACAGTTTATCCGCGGAAAAACGGAAAAGCAACCCATTTCACCGAACGTTCAAGGGATGAACACAAAAAGATCACAAACAGCCCGTTTTTGTTTGTAAAGATGAGGGTGACATGTTAAAATGCAGAAGTAGTTTTATATGCATGGATCAGGCTGTTCCATGCAAGGGACGGAAAGATTTATGCCCAATTATCAAAAAGAGATGGAGACGATCCTGGCAGATCCCGAAGTAAAAGGGAAGCGGCTGCTGCTGCACAGCTGCTGCGCGCCCTGCTCGAGCTACGTGCTCACGCTGCTTAGAGGGACTCTTCGGATCACGGTCTTCTATTACAATCCGAATATCACGGACGATGATGAATATAAGAAGCGCGTCACGGAGCAGATCCGTCTGATCGGTGAGCTCAACCGGCTTGACGACGGCGCCTATCCGATCGAATATGTGATCGGCGACTATGCGCCGGACGATTTCTTTGCGATCGCCGAGGGCTATGAACAGTGCCCGGAAGGCGGCGAGAGATGCTTTCGCTGCTATGAGCTTCGACTGAAGGAGTCAGTCCGGATGGCCGCGGAAGGATCATACGACTTCGTTACGACAACCCTGTCGATCAGCCCGCTTAAAAATGCGGAGAAGCTCAATGAGATCGGGATGCGGCTTGCACATGATGCGGGTGTCAGGTATCTTCCGTCGGACTTTAAGAAGAAGGACGGGTATAAACATTCGATCGAACTGTCGAAGCAGTACGGACTTTATAGACAAGATTATTGTGGGTGCGTGTTTTCGAAGAGGCATATTTAAGAAATAATGGAGTAGGAAATTATGAAAAAGATTCTGGATATCATATCCGAGGAAGTTATGGCTGCGTTTGAGGCAGCCGGTTATGAAGGCGAGCTGGGGCGTGTGACGATCTCCAATCGTCCCGACCTTTGCGAGTACCAGTGCAATGGCGCGATGGCGGGTGCTAAGAAATATCATAAGGCGCCGATCATGATCGCGAACGATGTGGCTGAGAAGCTTGCGGGCAGTGCTCTTTTTTCAAAAGTGGACGCGGTGGCGCCCGGATTCTTGAATCTGACGATCACGGACGACGCGGTCGCGGATTACATCAGGGAGATGAGAAGGCTCTCCAAGTATGGACTTGATGAGGCGAAGGAACCCAAGACGATTGTGATCGATTACGGCGGACCGAATGTCGCAAAGCCGCTTCACGTGGGGCACCTGCGCTCTGCTATCATCGGCGAGAGCATCAAGCGGATCTGCCGCTATATGGGACATAAGGTGATTGGCGATATCCACCTTGGCGACTGGGGGTTGCAGATGGGGCTGATCATCACAGAGCTTAAAGAGCGTCATCCCGAGCTTGTTTATTTTGATGAAAACTATATGGGCGAGTATCCCGAAGAACCGCCTTTTACCATCTCGGATCTGGAGGAGATCTATCCTGCGGCGAGTGCCAAGTCCAAAGAGGATGCGGCTTATAAAGAGAAAGCGATGGAGGCGACCTTTAAGCTCCAGAGTGGCGTAAGAGGGTATCGCGCACTGTGGCAGCAGATCATCAAGGTATCCGTTACGGATCTTAAGAAAAACTATGCGAACCTGAACGTGGATTTTGACCTTTGGAAGGGCGAATCCGACGTACACGATATCATCCCGGGTATGGTCAAGTACATGAAGGACGGCGGCTATGCGCACGAGAGTGAAGGTGCGCTTGTTGTCGATGTCAAGGAAGAGACCGACACGAAAGAGATCCCGCCCTGCATGATCTTAAAATCCGACGGCGCATCGCTCTACAATACGACGGATCTTGCAACGATCATGGATCGCATGGAGCACATTAAGCCCGATGAGCTCATTTACGTTGTTGATAAGCGTCAGGACCTTTACTTTGAGCAGGTATTCCGCTGCGCAAGAAAGACGAAGCTCGTAAGTGACGAGACGGTTATGAAGTTCCTTGGCTTTGGTACGATGAACGGCAAGGACGGCAAGCCCTTTAAGACGCGTGCGGGTGGCGTTATGCGTTTGGAGCATCTGCTTGCCGACATCAACGAAGGCATGCTTACGAAGATCCGCGAGAATGCGACGCTTTCCGAGGACGAAGCGAAGAAGATTGCGAAGCAGGTAGCGCTTGCTGCCGTTAAATACGGAGACCTTTCCAACCAGGCTTCCAAAGATTACATTTTCGATATTGAGAAGTTCAGCTCCTTCGAGGGCGATACCGGTCCGTATATCCTCTATACGATCGTTCGCATCAAGTCAATTCTGGCAAAATATACGGCAGCCGGCGGTGATGTAAATGCGGCAAAGATTGCGGCACCCGTGAGTGCATCCGAGAAGGCACTGATGCTTGAGATGACCAAGTTCAATGCGATGCTGGAAGGTGCATGCGAAGAGATCGCACCGCACAGAATCTGCGCATACATCTACGATCTATCCAATGCGCTCAACCGCTTCTATCATGAGACGAAGATCTTATCCGAAGAGGATGAGGAGAAAAAGGCAGGCTGGATCGCACTGCTTGCCCTGACAAGAGATATGCTGGAGACCTGTATCGATTTGCTGGGATTCGATGCTCCTGACAAGATGTAAGAGAAGGGTGCAATGCACCCTTCTTTTTTCTTGCAATAAATGTTAGCATATGCTAACATAAAACGCGCAAATAATCTAGCGTAAGGAGGATACGATGAAAGGATATAAGAATGTGGGACCGGAAAGAAAGAAAACGATGAACCTGAATAAGAAGTCCGGTGAGCGGAATAATGATAACTTTTTTCCGAAACGAAAAAATATCAAAATGTTAGTTGACGCTAACAACAACAGGTGATAGAATCATCAATCGTTGAGGAGGAGATGTTATGAAGAAAAGAATGCTTGATGTGACGTCAATGGTTCTGTGTCTGCTTCTGGCGATTGGCGTCGTGACGGTTTTTAAGGCGTGTGGGGTCAAGGAGGACGGGACATGGATGCACTGTCATCATGCGCAGAACGATGTATTGGTGATGGCGCTGATTATGGCAGGTGTATCTGTTGTGACTGCAATGCTTCCGGACGGAAGGCTCAGAACGCTGCTGCATGCCATTGCACTGGCGCTTGCGGTAGTTACGGCACTTTTGCCCGGAATGATTGTTGATCTGTGTATGATGAGGAGCATGCGATGTCACAGTGTCATGAGACCATATGTGATCATCATGTGCGCAGCTTTTTCTCTGGTCAAGCTTGTGATGATGGTCAGAGGAGTCTGCGGCTGTGTTAAGAGGAAGGAAGCGTTGGCATGAAGGAGAAAATTCGCTGTGTTGCGATTCTTACAATCGCAGCAGTGGCATATGCATCAGTTCATATGACAGCACTGGCGGCAGATTATCAAGCGGATTGGGACACATACAGAAGCGAAAACGGGATTCCGGATGCTTTTGCATATAACGATGTCGCGGATGCGATCGAGACACTGCTAGATGAAGCCGACAGCGCGTATGCCGCAGGCGATTCCGAGAGGGCATTGGCGATCATCGCAGATGTCAAGAACAATTATTGGGGCGCTTCGGGATTCAAGATTGCCATGCAGAAGCAGCTCCCGTCAGCAAGCAAGAAAATGGCGGAGGCGGATTTCAGCGCATGCAATTCCATCATAAAAAAAGGCGGTACAAAGGACGAATTCGCGACTGCCAAGGATATTCTGGCGGCAGACCTTCGGATGTCCGCCAACAAGCTGGACGGTGTTGAGATTGAGGTGGAGATCGCCGAAGAGACCGATACGGATGCGACGGCTCTTTTTAACGAGACCTATTATGCGACGTGGGAAGCGTATTCCATGGCGGCGGGGCTCACAGATGCCTGGACGTGGAACAATGTGGCGGATGCGATGGCAGAGGTATTCAGGACTGCCAAGACAAAATATGCGCAGGGCGATTTAATGGGTGCATACGACTGCATCAATGACGGCTACTACGGCTACTATGAGACGACCGGCTTTGAGCGCAACGCGATGGGGTATATATCCGGTGCGAGGAAATCTGAGGTGGAGCTTCAGTTTTCTGCCTGCAAAGCAGAGACAAAGGGCGGAACCGAGGAAGGGTTTGTCAGGGAGGTTGACATTCTCCGAACCATGATCCGCGCAGATGCCAACAAGCTGGACGGCGTCGATGAGAGCGGAGACGGTGCGGGCTCACGCTCCGCCGGCGTGGCTACCTTTATCGCGTGCTTCGGGATCCTGCTTCGCGAAGGCTTTGAGGCGATTCTGATTGTCGGCGCCATTATCGCATATCTGATCAAGACAACCGATAAGTCGGCGGACGAGAGGAAGAAGCAGCTTCGACCGGTCTACGCAGGCTCGATTCTGGGGATCGTACTCAGCTTTGTCTCCGCATGGCTTCTGAATCTTCTGAAGCTGGCCAACAGCGCTTCGCAGGAAGTGATCGAGGGTGTTACGGCACTTATTGCCGTGGCGGTGCTTTTCTATGTGAGCAACTGGATGGTCTCCAAATCGGAATCGGAGGCATGGGATGCGTACATCAAGAGCAAGGTCAGCGAAGCGACCGCAAAGGGAAGCTCCTTTGCGCTTGCTTTTACCGCATTTCTTGCGGTTTACAGGGAAGGCGCGGAGGTGATCCTGTTTTACCAGCCGCTTTTGACCGGTAAAAATACGGATATGGTGTGGCTCGGCTTTGCTGCCGGCTGCGTATGTCTGGTATTCGTATATGTTGCGATCCGCGTTATGTCCGTCAGACTTCCGCTCAAGCCGTTCTTTCTTGCGACAAGCGTCCTGATGGCAATCATGTCCGTTGCCTTTCTGGGGGGCGGCATCAAGGAGCTGATTGAAGGTGATGTGATCACGATGACCTCACCGGCATGGGTTTCATGGATTCCGTCCAACTCGGTGCTTGAGGTGCTCGGAATTTACCCCTGCGTGCAGACGGTTGTGCCGCAGCTCATTCTGACGGCGGTTACGATCGCGACGTTTGCATACTGGCTTAAAAAGAACAGGAAGCTGAAAGCGGAAATGGAAGAAAATGCCGGAAAAACGGCAAATACAGAATCTGTATGATAAGGCGTCAGCCTTTCATAGATAAAAACAATATTCACAACAGGAGGAGTTAACATGAAAAGAAAAATGATGTCTATCATGCTTGCGACCGCATTATCGGCAACACTGCTTGCAGGATGCGGAAGCACGGCTGAAGCACCTGCGAATGACGCAGGCAAGACGGAAGAGACAGCACCGGCAGCCGAGGAAACGGTTGTTGCAGAGGCAGAGGAAGAGGCGGGCGCAACGGATGCCGGCTTTGTTGAGAACGAGATTTTCAGCGATGAGCAGTTGGATTTCCTGAACCTTTCCGCAGTATGGTTCCAGGCAGTACCGATGGAGAACGAGACGACCTCTTACAGCGAGGATGATGCAGACATCCACATTGAAGCGGATATCTCCGCACTTGAGAACGACCTTGGCTACGGCGTGGGTGACTGGGTTCCTTACTTGACGGTTGACTATCTAATCACGGATACAAACGGCAAGGAAGTTGTTTCCGGTACCTTCATGGAGATGGCGGCTTCCGATGGACCGCACTACGGCAACAACATCAAGCTTGATCCGGGTACCTACAACCTTACGATCACGATCCACAGCCCCGGCGAGAATGGATACCTGATCCACTCCGATTCCGAGACAGGCCCCGGCGGCTCTCTGAAGGCTCATTTCGCAAACGGAAATCTCTCATATACATTTGAAGGATGGGAATTCGCAGGACTTGAGTAAGAAGTGAAGAAGCGGCGATGTGTCTTGAAAAAGGCACATCGCGCTTCTGCTTTGATAACGCAATCTATATGAATGCTGGAGAATGAATGATGCTGACTTATCTTGTATTGACGACGCGCGCTATCCTCATGGCTGCAGAGATAGCGGGCGTTCTGTTTGGGTATACGAAGCTTAAATTTGAAAAAACTCAGAGGAATACGGTTTGGAGGCTTGCAATCGTCGGTACGGTCGTATCCGCTTTGATCGCGGTTTTAAAAAATGCGACGAACTGGATCGATACGGCGGTGTTGAACGGATGCATTTACGCCCTTTCGCTGCTTTTCTTTGTTATATATATTATCTGTGCTCTTGCGGAGCTGAAAAAGGGAGACGGCAGCATGCAAAAAGGCATGGCGACTTCAATCGGGATGCTGTCCGCTTCCGTGATCGCCTACGCGATGCCTGATGTATGGGCTTACCCGTATCATATCCTTCTGTCCGAGGAGACGGTGATTTCGACGGATTACCTTCTGGGGTTGATCGGTGTCATGACGGGCGTATTGCTTGGTGCGATTGCGCTTCTTTCGGCTATGCATGTTGTCAGCAGACTGCCGGATAAGCAGGCGGGAATTGTCCTTTTTCTTGCGCTTTTTTTGAATGCGTCGATGCGGATCACGGGACTGTATTCCGTTCTCTTTCAGAAAAAACTGATCCGCTCGCATCCGCTTCTGTTTTCCTATACGGTTTTTGTGAAAACGCACAGTGACTTTTTTACATATGCAATGTTTGCGTTGGTCGCAGCCTCCGCCATCGGTCTGTGGATCATGAGCTTTAATCAAAATGAGCCGTACCGCAATCCGGCACAGCACCGGAAGATCCGTGCGATCTGGCGGAGTTCGCGAAGATGGGGTACGACGGCTTTGCTCGCCGGTATTTTGGGGATCTGCAACATGACGGTTGTAGAGGCTTATAATACGAACGAGGTGACGCTCTCGCCGATAGAAGAGGTGTCAGATGCGGATGCCGAGAATCTGTATGTCTCCTTTGAACTTGTCGGTGACGGACATCTGCATCGGTTTGCCTATACGACCAAGGCGGGTGTTGAGATCCGATTTATTGTGATACAAAAGCCCGGCACAACTTCATACGGCATCGGACTGGATGCATGCGAGGTATGCGGAGAGACAGGGTACTACGAGCGGGACGGACAGGTTGTATGCAACAGGTGTGATGTTGTCATGAACATCTCGACCATTGGCTTTAAGGGTGGCTGCAACCCCATCGTGATACCGTATGAGATAAAAGACGGCCGGATCATTGTGCCCATTGCGGGACTTCTTGAATATGAAAGCGAGTTTAAATAATGTTTGTACGAATGATTGCAAAAGCATTTTTAAGGCAATGGAAAAAGATGGCAATGATTGCTTTTACCATCTCACTGGGCGCATCGCTTGCAACGGCAATGCTGTCCGTTATGATGGATGTCGGAGACAAGATCAACCAAGAGCTGAAAGCCTACGGTGCCAACATCAGAGTTGTGCCGAAGGACACCTCTGTGATAAGCGAGCTTTATGATGTCAATGGCGAGAGCATATCGGAAGCATATCTGAAGGAGGACGAGCTGGGCAGGATCAAGACCATCTTTTGGGCGTTCAATATTGTCGATTATGCACCGTTTTTGCCAACGGCTGCTACGCTTGCCAACGGCGATGCGGTGACAGTGACGGGTACGTGGTTCAACCATCATCTGACTTCGCCGACGGGTGAGGAACTTGATGCGGGAATCGTATCGCTTCGAAGCTGGTGGGATGTCATGGACGGCGAATATATTGATGAGCAGACCGCAGAAGATGAGGCAGTCGCGATGGTCGGAACCGCTGTCGCAAAAAGAGAAGGCATCCGTGCCGGAGATACGATCAGGCTGCATGGCAGCGCAAAGGATACGGCTGTCAGGGTTGTCGGCATCTTTGATGCGGGCGGCGATGAGGACGACATCATTTATGTGCCGCTTGCTGCTGCACAGGCACTGGCGGGGCTTGACGGAAAGGTTGCTTCCATTGAGGTATCGGCGCTGACAACGCCGGATAACGAACTTGCCGAGCGGGCGGCCAGGGATCCCGGTTCTCTCTCCGTGTCGCAGTACGAGACATGGTATTGCACTGCTTATGTCAGCTCGATCTGCTATCAGATCGAGGAGGTTATAACCGATTCCGTTGCATCCGCGGTGCGTCAGGTCGCTGATTCCGAGGGGCAGATACTGGAAAAAACAAGACTGCTGATGGTTTTGATCACCATATTGTCCCTGATCGGTGCGGCGCTCGGTATTTGTAATCTGGTGACCGCGTCTGTCATGGAGAGATCGCAGGAGATCGGTTTGATGAAGGCGATCGGCGCACACAATCCCATCATAACCGGGCTTGTACTGGCAGAGATTATGTGTACGGCGGTTATCGGCGGTGTCATCGGCTTTTTTGCGGGGACAGGATTTGCCCAGATCATCGGGCACACCGTTTTCAACTCTGCTATCAATATGAGACCGATGGTGATCCCCGTGGTGGCGGTTTTGGTTGTGATGGTGACGTTTTTAGGATGTATTCCGGCGATCCGTATGCTGCTTGGACTACGTCCGACAGAAGTACTGCACGGAAGATGACGGGGAGAAGGCTTTTATGAAAAAGAGACAGATGTATATCCGAATGATAACCGCATCGCTCCTTAGAAGACGATCCAGAATGGTGATCGCGCTTCTCGCGATTGCGATCGGTGCGACGATCCTGTCGGGGCTTGTCACGATCTACATTGACGTACCGCGGCAGATGGGCGCCCAGTTCAGAAGCTACGGCGCAAACATGATTCTGACAGCGAACGAAGGTACAATGGACGATGCGGCAATCGGCAAGGCGCTTTCCTATATTCCGGATGAGATCCTGACAGGGGCGGTATCGTATCGGTACGAAAATGTGCGGATCAATGACAGACCTGTCATGGCAGTGGCGGTAGACATGGAGGGCGCAAAAAAGACCAGCCCGTTTTGGATGGTTGACGGCGCCTGGCCACAAAACCCGGGCGAGATCATGATCGGAAAAAAAGTTGCATCCACGTTCCTGTTCAGGATCGGACAGCAGATGAACTGCATCGTGACACCGGATACGGAAGAGACAGATGACGGGCGGATTATTGAAAACGAGGTTTCCTTCACGGTAACGGGGATTCTTGATACCGGCGGCAAAGAAGAGGATTACGTCTTTATGCTGCCCAGGGATATGGAAACTCTCACGGGGGAAAAGAATACATATAGCATCTGCGAGTTGTCTGTGGCGGCAACCGCAGCGCAGCTTTCGGATATTGAAAAAAGCATTACGGATAATGCGGACGGCATAAAGGCGAAGCTTGTTAAACGCGTCACCTCGTCCGAGACAACGGTGCTGTCCAAGCTGCAGGCACTGGTGTTTCTGGTAACCGTGGTGGTTCTGGCGCTTACGATGATCTGCGTTGCCACGACCATGACGGCTGTTGTGGCGGAGCGAAGAAAGGAGATCGGACTCAGAAAAGCGTTGGGGGCGAGTGACGGCAGTATCATCGCCGAATTCATGGGTGAGGGTCTTGTGCTCGGAGCCGTTGGCGGTCTGCTTGGCGCTTTTCTCGGATTTATATTTGCGCAGGCAGTATCCACAAGTGTATTTAACAGTTCGATTACGCTGATGCCGTGGCTTGTTCCGGTAACTATAACAGCTTCCGTACTGGTGACGGGAATTGCCTGTATGCTTCCGATCCGGAGCGCAACAGAGGTGGACCCGGCTTTGGTCTTGAAAGGAGAATGATATGAGTCTGTTGGAATTGAAAAATGTATCAAAGGTGTACGGCCGTCTCCATGCGCTCGATCATGTAAACGTGAAAGTTGAGCAGGGAGAATGGCTTTCCATCATGGGTCCTTCCGGTTCCGGAAAAAGCACCATGATGAATATTATCGGTGCACTTGACAAGGCGACGGAAGGGGAAATTCTTCTCGACGGCATTGATATTTCCAAGAAAAGCGCGAAGGCACTCACGGATATCCGAAGGGACAAGATTGGATTGATCTTCCAGCAGTTTCATCTTGTGAGTTATCTGACGGCGGTGGAAAATGTCATGCTCGCACAGTATTATCACAGCGTCCCCGATGAAAAGGAAGCATTGGAGGCGCTTGAACGCGTGGGGCTGCTTGATCGGGCAAAGCACTATCCGAGCCAGCTCTCCGGTGGCGAGCAGCAACGTGTATGTGTTGCGCGGGCACTCATCAATTATCCTGAGATCATACTGGCGGACGAGCCGACGGGCAATCTCGACGAGGCCAATGAAGAGATTGTAGTGGAGCTGTTTCGAAAGCTGCATGAGGAGGGAACCACACTTGTTGTTGTAACCCACAATCCGGAAGTGGCGGAGGTGGCACAGCGGACGATCGTACTTCGAAACGGCAGGGTGGATCATGAGAAGATCAATGAAAATTTCACCGGAAAGCTGAAACATATCACATTACAGTAAGGGAGGAACAAGAACATGAGAAAAGCACTGATTTTGACAGCGGGAATGCTTGTGGGCGTGGTAATGCTGCTTGCGGGCTGCAACGGCAGGAACGCAGTATATAAGGACGGCACCTACACGGGGCAGAGCTCTGCCGACGATAAAGAAAACGGCTACGGTGTTGTAACCATCAAGATCGAAAACGGCACTGTGGCTTCATGCGAGTTTTTAACCTACAATGCGGACGGGTCGCTGAAGGACGAGGACTACGGTAAGGAAAACGGGCGGATCGTCAGCAAGGATTTTTACAATAAGGCACAAAAGGCGAATGCGGCATGCGCGGAGTATGCGAACATGCTTGTCTCAAGCGGAAACCTTGAAGGAGTTGATGCGGTCAGCGGTGCGACGGTGAACTACAACTTGTTTATTGAAGCGGTAAACAATGCGCTGGAAGGTGCAAAGGAGTGAACGGCACAGGAGGGGGCGGCACCTTGCTATTCGGGCTTTTCGATCGGGAACCGGTCTGACATAGCCCGGCGGATCAGAACCACAATGCAGCAGAGAGGATACGGGATTAGGATCAGCTTTTCGACATATGCAAGGAACGGGAATCCACCGGAGGAGATCGCCGATGCACTCGTTGCGGAAGCGCTTTTCGAAAGCGATGATCCCACAGGCGGAGATTATCTCAGATACCAGTATGGGGGATATCGGTTGCACTACAGTACAGCGAATGAGGGCTCCAAGGTCAGATATACGCTTCGGATCATTCCGTCATATTACACGACTGCCGCGCAGGAGCGGGCAGTTGACGGGGCAGTGAAGGAGATCATCGGTTCACTCGGTTTAAATGCTGATGCATCGGATTATGATAAAACTCGCGCAGTGGCTACATATCTTTGTGATACGGTCGATTATGATACGGTGCACAAGCATACACCCGGAAGCCGCCACATACAGTCGACCGCTTACGGAGCGCTGCTTAGTCATACGGCATTGTGCCAGGGTTATGCGGTCGCATGCTACAGGCTGTTAAAGGAGTTGTCCGTAGACACCAGGATCATCACGGGCGATATGGTGCTTCGCGGGAAAAATGAGAGGCATGCCTGGAATATCGTACGAATCGGCGGCAGGTACTATAACCTTGATGTGACGCTGATGGATTCCGACGGAACCCTTGCGTATTTTCTGAAATCGGATGAAGCGTTTGCGGCGGATCATGAGAGAGACGAAAAATACAGAACGGACGAATTCTATCGCGAGTATCCAATGAGTTCGGAGAGTTATTCAGATGAATAAACTATTTTTTATTCCATATAAGAATATTGTGAAAAGACCCGTGCGAAGCGGAGCGCTGATCCTGCTTGCAGCGGTTCTCTCGCTGACGGTTTTTGCGGGGGCATTGATCGTAAAATCCCTTCGCAGCGGCTTTGCATCGCTTGAAAGCAGGCTCGGAGCCGATATAATGGTGGTACCCTATGAGGCGACCACGAAGCAGAATCTGGAGAATATCGTTTTGCAAGGGAACACGGGGTATTTCTACATGAAAGGGGAATATCTCGACAAGCTGTCTGCGATCCCCGGTGTCGGCAGGATATCGCCGCAGTATTATCTCGCATCTGTCAAAGCGGGCTGCTGTTCCATTCCGGTGCAGATCATCGGGTATGATCCCAAGACGGATTTTTCGATCACGCCGTGGATCAAACGGTCCAATGGCGGAGAGGTCGGTTATCTGGATGTTGTCGTTGGAAATGACCTGAACGCATTTGTGGGCGATACGCTGTCCTTTTTCGGTGTAAAGGTAAAGGTCGCAGGCAAACTGGATAAGACGGGCACAAGCTATGATACAGAGGTCTTTACCACAAAGGAAACGATCAGAACACTGATTGACGCATCGCTCAATAAGCAGCTGAACGCATATAGCAATATCAATGCGGGAGATGTTGTCTCCTGCATTCTGATCGACGCGGCAGACGGATATGCGGTGGACGATGTGGTTAATGACATCAATATTCACAATAAGAAAATCCGTGCGATCCGAACTACCAATATGATATCGGGCATCGCCGATTCCCTGTCCGGTATATCGGATGTCGCGGGTACGCTTGCCGTCCTGGTCTGGCTGGTCGCATTCGGGATCATGGCAGTTGCTTTTTCCATGATGACGGGGGAACGGAAAAAGGAATTTGCGGTTCTCCGTGTGCTGGGGGCATCCAGAAAAAGGCTTGCGGTAATCGTATTTACCGAGGGGACCTTGCTGGCACTTATCGGCAGTATTCTGGGCGTCATCATAGGAACTTTGGTCATTATCCCTTTCGCCGGCTATATTGAGAGCAGGATCGCATTGCCGTTTCTCCTGCCGGATGCATGGGTTGTCTTTCTTGCCGGCGTCGGGGCGATTGCCCTTTCCGTATTGACCGGTGCGATAACGGTTTTCTTTTCAGCCCATAAGATCAGCAGGCTTGATACGGGAACAATATTAAGGAGCGGTGAGTAATGGTCATCAGAACGGAAAGCCTTCAAAAGGATTTTATCAGGAAAAGCAGAAATTCGAATGTATTTACGGCAGTCATGCCGGTCAGTCTTATGCTTGAACCGGGCAGACTGTATGCGATCAAGGGACGATCGGGGAGCGGAAAAAGCACGCTGCTCAATATGCTGGCGGGTATCCTTACGCCGACAGCCGGAGAGGTCTTTTATGACGATATCGGACTTTACGGGATGGATGACGGGGCGCTTTCGCGCTTTCGCAATGAACGGATCGGCTTCATTCCGCAAGGGAAAAGTGCTGTTATGTCACTGTCCGTTCTGGAAAATGTCAATCTTCCGGATATTCTGTATGGGAAACGGGACGAGCTAAGAGCACGCGAATTGCTTGACAGATTCGGGATAGGACATCTTGCGGATGCGATGCCGTCCGAGCTATCCGGCGGAGAACTTAAGCGGATGGCGATCGCGAGAGCCATGCTCAAATCTCCGCAGATCCTATTTGCGGATGAGCCGACGTCCGATCTTGATGATCATAACACGAGGATTGTTTTTGATGTGCTTCGAGAGGCGGCTGACAGCGGCAGCATTGTGGTTGTGGTAACGCATGAGAATGATGCCGCGGCCATATCAGATAAGGTATACCGCATGGATGCAGGAAAAATCGTTAGTGATACACAATATTCTTGATCGCCCGGCTAAGGCTCTTGTACAACAGCCTCGTCACGATACTGCAGAGCCCGTACTTAATGATGTTGAATGGGATGATCGTCAGGAAGACGAGCGTCAGCGTATCCGTTACGTACGGATTGACTGCCGTACACATTGCGATGAGATCTGCCATCTCGGCACCCATCATCTTTGCGTAGAACGGGAAGATAAAATATACGTTGCTTACTACCGCAGCGATCGTCACGAGGATCGTATCCACGATCAGGACGAGACCTGCGGCCTTTTTGTTCTTATGGTATTTGTAAAAAAATGTCGCCGGCATGACATAGACGAGGCTTAGGATCAGCGCAGAAATGTCACCTGTTCCGAATGTCTGGCTGCCCTGAACTACAAGCTTGACAAGCGTTTTGACCAGGATCGTGAGAAAAGCGCAAAGCGGTCCGAACAAAAATCCGCCCATGATCTCGGTGACCGGCGCAAAGTCCATCTCCATAAAGGGTGGCATGAACGGGATCGGAAAGCGGAGGATCATCAGGACTGCACTGAGCGCACCCAAAAGCGCTGTAAAGGTGATCAGCTTCACTTTGGTCAAGGCTGGTTGTTTCATAGATTTCAAATCTCCTCAAGTAAATATTCTATACGGACTATACCAAAGGTTCGTTTTCTTTGCAATATTTGATGTATGCAGAGAATGCCGACGGGATCGCGTAGAGAGTGAGCGCATCCGAGAGCTTCGCAAAGATCAGATCCGTCTCGTCGCCGGGCGCTTCCAGATCATCGCCGATCACGAGGTATGCCGTCATGTGCCATTCAATATGTGTGAAAATGTGCTTCGAAGGTTCAATGGGTCTGATCCGAAGTGCGCTGTAGCCGAGGCCTTTTAAGTACCGGAGCACTTCTTTTGGAGAGCGATGCCCCTCCATCCACGGGAACTCGTAGAGCCCCGCAAGAAGCCCCTTATTCGGACGTTTTCGAAATGCGATCCGGTTGTTGTCACGGAAAATGAGCACCGTTTTCTCTTCAATCCGGCGCGGCTTCTTGGCGCTCTTAACAGGATAAGCCATCTCTTCGCCCTGAAGGTGCGCACGGCAGATCTGCGAGAGCGGACATGTGTCACATTTGGGCGCCGCATTCGGAAGGCACACAGTCGCACCAAGATCCATGAACGCCTGGTTGAGACGTCCGCTTCCGGATGAAGGCATGACAGGCAAAAGAAGTGCTTCCGTCATCTTTTTGGTCTGCGGAAGCGCGATGTCATCCTCTTTGGCAAGAAGGCGCATCACGATCCGAAGGACATTGCCGTCCACGGCGGGCACCGGCTTGTCATACGCAATCGAAGCAATGGCACCGGCCGTGTAGGAACCGATGCCACTAAGTTTACATAATTCTGTTATCGTATCGGGAATCTCGCCGCCTTGCACCATGATCTGCTGCGCTGCCTTCTTCAGGTTCCGTGCTCTGGAATAGTATCCCAAGCCTTCCCACAGTTTTAACAGCACATCATCCGGCACGTTTGCGAGCGCCTCCACATCGGGGAGTCTACCAAGAAAACGTGCATAATACGGCTTGACGGCTTCCACGCGGGTCTGCTGCAGCATGATCTCCGAGATCCATACATGATAGGGCGTCGGATCTGCTCGCCAGGGCAGGTCGCGGTGCGCGCTGTCATACCAGGCAAGGAGAGCAGGAACGGATTCCGTCAGGAGTGCCTTATCAGCGGAGTCTTGTGCATTCATATTTTTCCATTGTCGCAAGATAGCTCTTGAGTTCGTAGTAGCGATCATCGATGT
>JAIKWO010000046.1 GCA_024684675.1 Lachnospiraceae bacterium | reverse complement strand
GAAACTTCGCGATATGCAGGTCGATTATCATCGAGAGAAATCCAAGCTCGAAGCGCTTTCCAACTTAACCGAGCGCTATGAAGGATACGGCGGCAGCGTCAAGAAAGTCATGGAGCAGAAGGATACCGAGAAGGGTATCGTAGGCGTTGTGGCGGACATTGTCAAAGTAGAGAAGAAATACGAAGTTGCGATCGAGACGGCACTCGGCGGCAACATCCAGAATATCGTGACAGAAGACGAAGCGACCGCTAAGCACATGATCGCGTACTTAAAGCAGACCAAGGGTGGCCGTGCGACATTCCTGCCTCTTACGAGCATCACCAATCCGCAGGAATTCAAAACGCCCGAAGCACTTGATGAGGAGGGCGTGCTCGGTCTCGCGGACAGTCTTGTCAAGACAGATAAAAAGTACGCAAACGTTGCAAAAGCGATGGTTGGCAGAATTATGGTTGTCGATACCGTAGACCATGCTTTGAAGATCGCGCGCAAGTACGATTACGGCATTCGTATGGTTACGCTCGAAGGTGAGCTCCTCGTGCCCGGCGGTGCGATCAGCGGCGGTACGTTTAAGAACAATTCCAATCTTCTTGGCAGACGCCGTGAGATGGATGAGCTTGAGAACAAAGTAAAGCAGTTCTTAAAAGATATCGATGATGTTTTAAGCGACATCGAAAAGACCAAAGAAGAGCGCAACAATCTTCGGATTGAACTCGAGAAAACAAAGGCAGCCATTCAGGAACGCTCCATTGCGCAGAATACCGCACGATTAAATGTGATCAGTGCGGAAGA
The DNA here is from genome assembly GCA_024684675.1 of Lachnospiraceae bacterium. Classification (GTDB taxonomy): domain Bacteria; phylum Bacillota; class Clostridia; order Lachnospirales; family Lachnospiraceae; genus VSOB01. Next base: position 8,967 of record JAIKWO010000046.1, on the reverse strand, counting down.
AAAATGGAACGAGACGGAAGAGGGATACGGAAATCTGCAGGATGAACAGGCAGATATCGAACGCCGTATCAAGGAAGCCGGCGACGAAAAAGAAGAGATCCTCGCGCAGCTTGCCGAATCCGAGGCACTTGAGAAGACAACAGAGAGCGAGATCGTTGAATTCCAGTCCGAGCTGGAAGTTCATAAAGGCGAAGAGACTGACAAATTAAAGAAAGTCTCCGAGTGGGATGTCGAGCTGGAAAAGTATCGCCAGCAACAGGCATTTAAACAGCAGAATATCGATCGTATCGACGGTGAGATCGGACGCCTGCAGGCAGAGCTTTCCGAGATCGAGCAGGGTATTACGGCCGGTGAAGAAGATATTGCCGCAAAGGAGCATGATATCACCGAGATCGAGAAGACGATCCTTGAGTCTCACACGACCAAGAGCGATACCGAAGAAAAGCTTCGAAGTGACATGCAGCAAAAAGAAGAACTTGCCGAAAGACAGAAATCCTTCTTTGAAAGACGCGAAGAACTTGCAACCCGTCAGACAGACCTTGATAAGGAAGTCTATCGTCTGCAGGCGCAAAAAGAAAGACTTGAGAGTTCCATCGAAGCCAAGATCAACTACATGTGGGATGAGTATGAGATCACTCTTTCCGATGCGGCGGCGATGCGTGATGAGAGCATGAATGATCTTTCTGCGATGAAGAAAGAGATCTCATCCTTAAAGGATCAGATTCGGAAGCTCGGCGATGTCAATGTCAACGCGATCGAAGATTATAAGAACCTGATGGAACGTTATACATTCCTGAAGGGGCAGCATGACGATCTGATTCAGGCTGAGGAGACATTGCAGGGGATCATTGCAGAGCTTGACAGCGCAATGCGCAAGCAGTTTGACGAGAATTTTGCAAAGATCAAGCAGGAATTCGATAAAGTCTTTAAAGAACTGTTCGGCGGTGGCAAAGGTACGGTCGAACTGATGGAGGATGAGGATATCCTCGAAGCAGGCATTCGCATTATTGCGCAGCCGCCCGGAAAGAAACTGCAGAATATGATGCAGCTTTCCGGGGGTGAGAAGGCGCTTACTGCGATCGCACTTTTGTTTGCGATCCAGAACTTAAAGCCGTCACCGTTCTGTTTGCTTGATGAGATCGAGGCGGCACTCGATGAAAGTAATGTCGGACGTTTTGCAAAGTACCTGCACAAACTGACCAAGAATACGCAGTTTATCGTGATTACGCACAGACGAGGCACGATGGAACGGGCGGACAGACTCTACGGTATCACGATGCAGGAGAAGGGAATCTCCACGCTCGTCAGCGTCAACCTGATCGACGACCAGCTGGATTCTTGATCTTCCGATGATTTGGAGTAAGACATGAGTGAAGAAAAGCTCGGCTTCTTCGGCCGCTTAAAGGCCGGACTTGCCAAGACAAGAGATAATATTGTTGGCAGCATGGATGACATCTTCTCCGGTTCATCCGCGATCGACGAGGATTTCTATGAAGAGCTTGAAGAAGTTCTGATTATGGGCGATATCGGCGTGAAGGCAACCGGAAAGATTCTCGATGACCTTCGCGTTGCCGTCAAGGAGAATCGGATCAAGGAGCCTTCTGCTTGCAAGCAGTACCTGATCGATGCGATCAAAAAGCAGATGGCCGTATCTGAGACGGCATATGCATTTGAGCATGAGCAGTCGGTTGTCCTGATCATCGGTGTCAACGGCGTTGGGAAGACCACATCGGTCGGTAAGCTCGCCGGCAAGCTGAAAGCGAACGGTCGCAAAGTCATCATTGCGGCTGCGGATACATTCCGCGCAGCAGCGGGTGAACAGCTTGCTGAATGGGCCAACAGGGCAGGCGTCGAGATGATCGGCGGCGCCGAAGGGTCAGACCCGGCGGCGGTCGTTTTCGATGCAGTGAATGCCGCAAAAGCGCGCAAAGCGGACGTCCTTTTGTGTGATACCGCAGGGCGACTTCATAACAAGAAGAACCTGATGGAAGAGCTGAAGAAGATCAATCGGATCATCGACCGCGAATTCCCGGATGCGCACAGAGAGAATCTTGTCGTCCTCGACGGCACGACAGGGCAGAATGCATTGGCGCAGGCAAGGGAATTTGGTGAGGTTGCCGATCTGACCGGCATTATCTTAACCAAGCTTGATGGCACCGCAAAAGGCGGTATCGCCGTTGCAATTCAGTCTGAACTGAATGTTCCCGTTAAGTACATCGGCGTCGGCGAGAGCATTGATGATCTGCAGAAATTCGATGCGGATGCATTTGTGGACGCATTGTTTGAACTGCGTTAGAGGTTTGATCCATGATCGAGCGGTATGAAAAAGCCGGCTATTTAAAAGAGCCGTTTCGTTTGTTTCATTTAAATGACGGGATCAATCATGAATTCAATCTCCACTATCATGATTTTGACAAGATCATTCTGTTTTTTGGCGGGAATGTGTCATATCTGATCGAAGGTAAGAATTATTACCTTGAACCGGGTGACATCATTCTCGTCAATCGTTTTCATCTGCACAGGCCTTTGATCGATCCGAATATGCCGTACGATCGGGCTGTGCTATACATTTCCCATGAATATCTGAAAAAATACAGAACGAAAGACTACGATCCGTTCCGTTTGTTTCATCTGGTTGCTGATCGGAAAGATTATGTGCTTCGCCTTCCGGAACACGCAAAGCGGCGCTTTTTGGATTGCTATGAGCGTCTGTTAAGGGCTTCGGAGGATGGCGGGTACGGCGCGGATGAACGCCAAAGACTTTTGTTTCTTGAATGGATGGTCGAATTGAACCGTCTGCCGGATGCGTTCGGCGAAGACGAAGAGCCGCTGGCGGGAGCTGTATTTCATCAGAAGAATATCGATATCCTGAACTATCTGAATGAGCATTTGACAGAAGAGATCACTGTCGATGAACTTGCAGAGCGATTTTTCGTGAGCAAATATCACATGATGCGGCAATTCAAGGCTGAAACCGGCTACAGTATTCATAAGTATGTGACGGAGAAACGCCTCATCATGGCCAAAAGGCTTTTGCTGAAAGATAATCCTGTTATAAAGGTCAGCGAACAGTGCGGCTTTTCGGAATACTCAGTATTCCTCAGAGCTTTTCGCAAGCGATTCGGCATGACGCCCGGCGATTATGTAAAAGAAAAGCGCGGCATCTTCTGATGCTGCGCTTTATTTCGTAAGACCGCTTGAAAACAGCAGGCTTTCGTCGCATCTTACAAACACAGCCTCTGCATCCGGAAGCGAATTGATAAGCTCCATTCCCTTTTGCTCGCCAAGCAGGTAACAGACCGTACTCAACGCATCGGCGCGCATGGATGACGGACAGAGGATCGTGACGGATGCAAGCGTATTATCTTCCGGGTAGCCGGTTTCTGCGTTCAAAAGATGATGATAGCGCCTGCCGCCTGCTTCAAAACAGCGTTCATAGATGCCGGATGTGACAAGGGAAGCGTCTGTGACAGAGAGCGATGTGATAATCTCCCCGGATTCGGAGAAAGGTTTCTTGATTCCGAGCTGCCATGCGTTGCCATTTGGTTTATTGCCGATTGCGACAAGATTTCCGCCCAGATTGATCAGAGCAGATGTAACGTTTTTGCTCCTGACCAGTTCGGTCAATTTGTCTGCGATAAACCCTTTTGCAATTGCGCCAAGCTCAATCGATGCGTTCGGATCGGAAAGCGTTACGGTATTGTTCTCAATTCTGATCTTGCGGTAGTCAACATGAGAGATCGCTTCCGCAATCTGATCAGCGGTCGGCACTCTATGTTCGTTTCCTGCTTTCAGGGCACTTGATGAGAAGTCCCAAAGACTGACAAGCGGACCGACCGTAACATCGAACCGACCGTCGGATTGTTTTGAATAGGAGATGGCTTCTTTCAGCAGATCCGCCGTTTCTTCCGATACGGTTACAGGCTTCCCGCCTGCTGCGTTGATCTTTGCGATATCACTTGACGAAATTGATGCGGACAACAGATTCTCGTAGCGGTCGCATAGTGTAAAGCAGTCGCTGATGATTGTTTCAGCCTCTTGGGCAGAAGGCGCTTTGCCGTTTATTTCATAAATTGTAACGGTGATCGCGGTGTCAAAATAGAACCCGCTTGCCGCATAGGGATTTTCGTTTTTTGTACATCCCGTCAGGATGATCCATGTGGCTGTAAAGAGTATGACCAGCCTTTTGCATGCGCGTTTCATAGGGAATCCTTTTCTTGTTTTTTCAATGGAATTATTATACCATATTAAGAGAATGTGGATGGAGAATGATCATGAGATACAATGATGATTTTGACGAAGGCTCCGGCCTTCCTTTTCGTTATATGATCCTGGTCGGTTCGCTTTTTGTGGCGGTCGTTTTAGGTGCTGTCGTTCTATTTAATAAGCACAGCGCTGCAAAGAAGGAAGCGGCATTTGCAGCGCGCGAGCGGGAAGTGGAAGCGCTCACGGAGGAGACGACCGAAACACTTGAGGCATCCTCGGGACTTCGAAGCGATGATCTGGATTTCTGGCACATGTATGATGAGCCGATCACGTCGAGTGAGAAGAAGCCGCTTGCGGCGGAAGAGACTGCCGAGGAGACGGAAGAATCAGAGACTGAGCCGGATGCATCGACCGATGGCCGTCACACCAAGATCGTATCGGAGGACGGTACGGAAGAATGGGTGGAGATCAACCAGCAGCTAACCTTAAATGATTATGACTTAAACGGATTTGTCTATCAGTATCCGATCATGAAATATTACGTAGACAGCAAGAAACTGTCACGCGTGGGCGTAAAGATCTCGTCCGAGAACGGAGAAGTCAATTTTAAAAAGCTCAAGAAGGCGGGGGTTGATTTTGTCATGATCCGCATGGGCTATCGCGGATACGGCAGCGGTCTTCTGAGCGCCGATGATCTGTTTTACGTTAATGTGGAGCGTGCGGAAGAAGCCGGTCTTGACTGGGGTCCGTACTATTTTTCTCAGGCAACGACAAGAGAAGAAGTATTGGAAGAGGCTGCGCGCGTGCAGGAAGGTCTGCAGGGTTTTTCTCCGAAATATCCGGTCGCGTATGACATGGAATACGTACAGAATGATGATGCCCGCGTGCAGTCCCTTACCAAAGAGCAGAAGACGGATTTTGCACTGACGTTTTGTCAGGCGATGAACATGTGCGGCTATAAAGCGATCGTTTACGGTAATAAGGACTGGCTGATTCGCAAACTGGATCTGACCAAGCTGGCCGGAAATGATATCTGGCTGTCACAGCCGGGAGATATCCCGGACTATCCGTATAGATATACGATGTGGGAATATGCAAAAGATGCGCAGATCGCCGGTATTGAAGAGCCGGCATCCTTAAGCATCTGTCTTGTCGATTACGGCGCAAAATAGGAGGAGCTATGAGCGGGAGAACAGCAGAGGTAAGACGGGAGACAAAAGAGACCGCCATCACGGTAAAGATCAATCTGGACGGAAGCGGGAAAGCCGAGATCGCAACGGGGATCGGTTTTTTCGATCATATGCTGGAAGGGTTTGCAAGACACGGACTCTTTGATCTTCAGGTGACATGCAAGGGAGACCTGCATGTGGATTCACATCATTCGATTGAAGATGTGGGCATTGTGCTCGGCGAGGCGATCAAAGAAGCGCTTGGCGATAAGAAGGGCATTAAACGATACGGACAGAGGCTCTTGCCGATGGACGAATCACTCATTCTGTGCGCGATTGACTTATCCGGTCGACCTTATCTGAAATATGGCGTGACCTATACAACCGATCGGATCGGGGAGTTTGATACCGAGATGGCAAGAGAGTTTTTCTACGCGATTGCCTACAGCGCAGGGATGAACCTTCATTTAAAACAGATGGACGGAACGAACAACCACCATATTGCAGAGGCGTGTTTCAAAGCGTTCGCAAAGGCTCTTTGCGAAGCGGTAAGTCCGGAACCGCGTATGGAAGGCGTCTGGTCCACGAAGGGTGTCCTCTAAACAGAAAGAGAATAATGGCAGATCTTATCGGAAATCTTGATCCGCGCATAGATGTCGGCGTACTCCGAAGGAGATATGTTTTCCATGTAATTGGGGACATACTGCTTGGTGACGCCGGCTTTTTTTACAATATCGACCGCTTTGTTGTAAGCGATCGCCGCTTCTTCGGGCGTCTTGTATCTGCCGATCACAAAATCACCGTTTAAGTGGATCTTGGCGGTATAGGTGCGCTGTCCGTTTTTTTCCGTGAAAGATACACCGGTATAGGTGTTCAGAATCTCAATATTTTCATAGCGAAAATCAAGCGGATCCCCGTTGACGAATCGATAGTCGCGTCCTTCAACCGCATATGTCTTGATCCCGTAGCGCACGCCGATCCCGGTCTGCAGCGCGTAGTCAGCCACAAAGAAACGTCCGCCCCGCTTCTGGATCTTGTGGGAACTGTAATAGAAGAGATCATCCTGGTCAAATTTGAGGATGATGCCGGGGGCGTAGTGATATTCGAAATAGCGTTTGCGGATATAGATCGGATTTGCGATGTAGAGCTTGTTGTCGCGGAAATTGATCAGAGAGATCTTCTTTTGATAGGAGAGGGCTGCACTGCCTTCTTCCGCGTCAGACGGCAGATATTGCGGATCTGCTAAAATCTTGCCCGCTTCCAGGTAGGCGGCGTTTGCGCTTTTGGCGGATGCAAAGCTTCCGAGGCTGATATGCTTGCCACGAAATGTGATCGATGCGCGGTAGTAGACCGTACCGTCTTTTTTGACTGCTTTTTGTACGCCTGCAAGTTTTTTGGTCATGTCGCATCCTCCGAGTTGATTATAGCATTTTCGCCTTGCGCTACGCAATGCGCCTTCCGTTGCGCGCTAATAGGGTTTGTGCTATACTTATGATCGCTTAAGTTTTTTTAGAAGATGAAAGGAAAATGTGATGGAGATTAAGTATAAGAGTACCAGGTCAGATAGCGCGCCGATCACGGCATCGCAGGCAATTTTAAAAGGCCTTGCGGATGATGGCGGTCTGTTTTTGCCGACAGCTGTTCCGACACTTGAAAAAAGCCTGAAAGAGCTTTCCGAGTTGGATTATCGTGGGATCGCATATGAAGTGATGAAGCTGTTTTTTACAGATTTCACGGAAGAAGAGCTCAAAGCCTGCATTGCCAATGCATACGATGAGAAGTTTGATACGGACGTGATCGCGCCGCTGTCCGACGTGCAGGGGACATATTTCCTCGAACTCTTCCATGGCGCTACCATCGCATTTAAAGATATGGCACTTTCCATTCTGCCGCACCTGATGACGACTGCCGCAAAGAAGAATCATGTTACGAATGACATCGTGATCCTGACTGCGACAAGCGGCGATACCGGTAAAGCCGCGTTGGCGGGCTTTGCGGATGTTAAGGGCACGAAGATCGTCGTATTCTATCCCAAGAACGGTGTCAGCCCGATCCAGGAGAAGCAGATGGTGACCCAGAAGGGCGACAATACATTTGTTGTGGGTATTCACGGCAATTTTGACGACGCGCAGACGGGCGTTAAAAAGATCTTCGGCGATAAGGCCGTTGCCGAGAAGCTTGACAAGGCAGGATTCCAGTTCTCGTCCGCTAACTCCATTAACATTGGTCGTCTTTTCCCGCAGGTAGCTTACTATGTGTATGCGTACTGCATGCTTTTGAAAGAAGGCAAGATCGCGGACGGCGAGCCAGTCAACTTCACCGTTCCGACCGGTAACTTCGGGAACATCCTTGCCGCTTACTATGCAAACAAGATCGGTGTGCCGGTTCATAAGCTGATCTGCGCATCGAATGACAATAAGGTTCTGTTCGATTTCTTCGAGAGCGGCACTTATGATAAGAATCGTGATTTTATTCTGACGACATCGCCCTCCATGGATATTCTGATCTCAAGCAACTTAGAGCGCCTGATCTATCTGATCGCCGGTGAGGATGCGAAAGCGAATGCGGCGCTGATGACGCAACTTTCGCAGGAAGGCAAGTATACGATCACGGATCGGATGAAGGAAGCGCTTGCCATGTTCGAAGCGGGCTATTCGACGGAAAAGGAGACCGCGTCGAAGATCAAGTCATTATATGAAGATACCGGATATGTGATCGATCCGCATACAGCTGTTGCGGCTTTCGTTTATGATGCATACAAAAAACGCACAGGTGATACAACCAAGACGATCATCGCATCCACGGCGAGCCCGTTTAAATTTACCAGAAGCGTCATGACGGCGATCGATGCAAAGTACGATGCAATGGAAGACTTTGCGCTTGTGGACGAGTTGTCCGCATTGTCCAATGTGACGGTTCCCCGCGCGATCGAAGAGATCCGTACGGCACCCGTGCGCCACGACCACGTTTGCGAGAAAGGAGAGATGCTTAAGGAGATCTACGGATTTCTGGGCATTTCGTAAGGATATAGAGTATGATCGGTAACGATATCAACTTATTGATCGATATCATGATCATTCTGACGGGTGTTTTTCTCTTAAAGAACATCCTGACGATGAAGAAGACAGGACGCCTTGAGCGTGGTTTTATGCTGGGCAAAAATATGGATATTTCCAATCCAAAAGACCCGGAAGGATTCATTCGCTATATGTATGTTAAGACGATTGTTTTGAGTGTGCTTGTGATTTTTACGGGCGCGTTTCAGATTTTTGCCGATTATACGGGTGAATTCCACATGATAGCCGGTGCCACAAGCTTTGCGCTTTTCGGTCTGCTCATTTTATACGCCGTTTTTGCGCGCCGGGCTCAGAATAAGTATTTATGATCTGTCGAATGCGGCATTTGGAAAGAGGAGTTTGATTTGGGAAACGATTTATCGAAAGAGATAGGTCGCAGGCGTACGTTTGCGATCATCTCTCACCCCGATGCGGGTAAGACAACACTGACGGAAAAATTTCTGCTTTACGGCGGAGCCATCAATCTGGCAGGCTCCGTTAAAGGCAAGGCTACCGCAAGACATGCGGTTTCTGAC
>JAIKWO010000181.1 GCA_024684675.1 Lachnospiraceae bacterium | reverse complement strand
ATAGTATCCTGCGTATTTATTTGCGCCTTTATAAACATACTCAACGCATTCCGGCTCCGGATGCTTGCCTGCGGCGATCTGTGCCAAAAGGCCTTTCACCGCGTCGTTCTCAACCGGATTACCGATCTTGGATTCATCCTTATGGAACAGCATCGTTCCCTGTGAATCTACGAAATATACATATGCGGAAGACAATCCCAATGAAGAGACATCCGCATAGTTCTTCGCGATGTTGTTAACAAGTGTCGCGCCGCCGGCATATCCAAGCGGTTTGCCGTTTTCGTCCATGATCGGAACATAGATGGACATGACGAGCTGACCGGATGAAGGAGACTGCAGGATACCGGTATTGAAAACGCCGTTACATTTCAACAGGCTATCCTGCATGGACGTCAGCGCATCGCCTTCACGAAGAGTCACGCCGATGATGCCTTCGTTCGGATGCGTCATGACTTTCGTTCCCCAGTCGCAGATATACAAGCCTTCCCAGCCGTCCAGCTTCGCATAGTAGTCAAGCGTATACTTTTGCGCTTTGGCCGCAAGCGCGGCATCGTTCGGATTCTTCAGATACTCGATCAGAACCGGCGCCTGCGCATACGACTGCACGATCCGCTCATTGACATCGGTTGAATAGTCAAATGCGGCGCCCAGTTCTTTGATCAACGCAACCATCGAATTATGTGTCGACTTTTTCAATTCCGTCGTACTCGTCGTAATAGAAATTGCGCTCAAAACAATTGACAGGATCAGCATCGGCACGAGCGCAAACGCCATTAATGTGACGCGCATGCTGATTCCGTCGGCTTTTTTCTTTTTCGCCTTCATAAGCAACTTCCTTTCTTTATTCAATTTGAGTTGGGGGGGGGTAAAAAAAGTGCTACATATTGGATTAATTGTAGCACTTTTATCAAAATAAATCTATATATTTGTATATTTTCATGTGATCGAAGAAAGTTTTTTAACTATTATCAGCCTTTGATTAATCCGCCTCACTTATTTCCGAATCCAGCTTATGGAGCAGGAAGTTCGGATTCTGTTCCGGCTCTTCCGATTTGCGGAACTGAAGCGGCGTCATGTTATGATAGCGCGTAAACCTGCTCGTAAAGTGACTCTGGTGCGTAAATCCGCAGATCGACGCAATCTGAGAGAGCGGCATATCGGTATGACGCAGAAAATAGCGCGACAGATATAGTCTGTACTGCAGGACATAGTTGGCCGGTGTCGTCCCCGTATACTGTTTAAATAGCGTAATGCACTTGCATCTGGCCACGCATCCTGCGTTGCAAAGATCCTCCATCGTGATGGAAGAAGCGTAATTCTGCTGGATATAAACGACCATCTTATGCATTGCTTCCGCGTTACGTGATCCGATGAACGGCATGCTCTTTTCAACGAGCTGCAACGCTTCCTGCACAACGGCAAAATATTCATGAACGATGCCAATGATACGAAGATCGTATGCCGGTGTTCTGTGCGCATTCGCATCCAGCATTCTGTCAAGCAGTTCTCTAATCTCTCTTTGATACGGTGAATCTGCAGGGATCACGGAAAAGCCCGGTTGCATTGCATGGAAGATCGGCATCATATATTTCTTCCGGATCGTTTCATCCATGGAAAAAATAGGCTCCTCCATTTCAAAAAAGATCATCTCGCATCCCCGGTCTGCCAGGTGTTCCACATAATGCATATATCCGGGATTGATGATCACCAGCTCGTTCTCCGTGGCGATCCGATCTGTCCCGCTCACGGATACCTTCAATGCCCCTTTTTTGATGTAGATCGTCTCCAAACCATGATTCCAGTGCGACGGAAGCTTTCCGCCCGGCAAGCCGGCCGAACTCGTCGGACCTATGAAGATCGGCACATCACCGACATTAAAATCCTGCTTCGCACTCAGATCCGGTTCGATATCCAAAAACCATGCGCCTCTCGCTTTCTTTTCTTCCATTTCTCTCTCCCTTTTTATCCAAACAAAACAAACGTGACAAAAACATATACAAAACACAATACTTTTGCACCACTTTTAATACTATCATAATATCAATCTTTCGCAAGTGAACTTTTTTCAACCAAACACATAAAAAATACTCATGAATCGTTTCAGCCCTCAAAAGATATGTTAGAATACTATTTATGAAACAAAACTACCGCTTTGTGATCCGCTACGACGGAACACGCTATTACGGCTGGGAGCACCAGCCGAATACGGATATGACAATACAGGGAAAACTGGAGACGGTCCTGGCACGCATGACAGATCAGGAGAGCGAACTCATCGGTGCCGGCCGCACGGATGCGGGCGTCCATGCCATGGCGATGATCGCGAATGCGTTTCTTGAGACGGATCTGTCTGAAGAAGAGATCAAAGATTATTGTAACCGGTATCTTCCCGAAGACATTGCTGTGATGGAAGTCGTCAAAGCCGGACCGCGTTTTCACAGTCGCTACAACGCGCTCGGCAAGACCTACCGCTATACCTGCTATGTCGGCCGCGAGAAGCCTGTTTTTGACCGGAAGTATGTCTGGGTCCTCGACGCTGTTCCCTCTTTGGAAAAAATGCGAAAAGCCGCAGACATCCTCAAAGGCGAGCACGACCTTGCATCCTTCTGCAGCAATCCCCGCATGAAAAAATCTACCGTTCGCCTCGTGGATTCCATTGAGATCGAACGACAGGATGACTATATCACCTTCACCTATCACGGCACCGGCTTCTTGCAGCATATGGTGCGTATCTTAACCGGCACGCTCGTTGAAGTCGGCCTTGGCAAAAGAACGCCCGAATCCATGCAGGAACTTCTTGATGCAAAGCAGCGGGCACTTGCAGGCATCACCGCACCGGCATGCGGGCTGTGCATGATCAAAGTAGATTACCATTGATCAACGAAGCAGTGCCAGAATGCCTTCCGTGCTGTGGTTTGCCTGCGCGAGCATCGACTGGCCTGCCTGTTGCAGGATACTTTCCTTGGCATATCGCACCATCTCTTCTGCCATATCGGTGTCGCGGATGCGGGATTCTGCCGCCTGCGTATTCTCTACGGTGTTCTTTTGATGCTTGATCGTATGTTCCAGGCGGTTCTGTTGCGCGCCGATCTTGCTTCGGATCGCGGAGATCCGTGCGATGGCGGCACCGGCTGCGCCGATCGCATCGTCCGCACCCTCTTCCGTTGTGACATCAATGTCAGAAAGCCCAAGTCGCGCCGAATTCATCTTGTGGACCATGATATTGATCCGGTTACCTTCCCCGCGCTCCGCACCTGCCTGGATTGGGATCGGCATATCGGGACCTTCATACAGGTACCGGTAGATCTCACACGCAACCACTTTACGTTCGGCGTTGCTACCCGCTACATAGAGTTCTTGGAAGAGGTCATAGAGTTCGCCTTCTTTCAACCAGGTGGTCTTCTGCATGTAGTCCTTAGCAAGATCGATGAAACCGGAAAGACCGTAGTCACCAACATCACCAACAAGTGGTCTCAAGGTCGGATCGGATAATTTTTGATTTGTATTCCGATCTATAGATCCATAAAGCCAAGTCTGTCCCTTGAGCCATGGAATGTAGTCGTATGTGCTCCCGTAATCATGACTCCCAATATCTTCTATTATGTGTTGATATAAAAGAAGGCATCTATCCATCCATGTTTCTTCATGAAAAGGAATACCAGGATGAGTTATGCTTATGAAACTTTTAAGATCATCCGCACTGGAGGCAAAAACATCTTGTATCATCGTATAAGGACCATGACTCATTATATCATCAGCCCGGCCGCCTTTCCAAACGTCAAGCGCTCCTGTCGTAGAATAGTCAGGACTCGATGGATCATTCATTGTCGTACTCAGCTTTGCCATATTAAGCCAGGACTGCTGGAGCATCCCGCCCGCCTTTTTAGATGCTTCTGTCGGTTCATTGGTCAGATATACATCCATTTCCTGTATCTCGCTTGCGATCAGAATGCTGCTCACCGCATGCATAAGACCGGTTGCCGCCTGCGGCGAGATGGATGGTACATTTGCATCCGGCGTCTGCACCCGCTCCGTAAGCTCGGGAAAATCTGCATACTGAAAATACTGAACGCTTGCCCTACTATAAATATTTATTCCCAAAAGTTCATCCACGATCTCGGAATTCTTCTTAATGGAGGATCCTGAACGGAAGAGATAGATCTCGTTGAATTTCGTTGTCTCGGATACGCGATCGATCTCATCAATAATCTCACTGACTTCCGCCTGGATCGCCTGCCTGTCGGA
>JAIKWO010000174.1 GCA_024684675.1 Lachnospiraceae bacterium | reverse complement strand
CATCGCCCCCATTTGCACGCCGTGCGATACAAAGAAAATAAGTGTCAGCGCAACCGTCAGCTTCGCTCCTGCTGAAATGCCAAGTACGAAGGGCCCCACGATCGGATTACCGAAAAAAGTCTGCAAAAGGTATCCGGACAGTGCAAGCGCTCCGCCCAGGATCACGGCTGCAAGAATACGCGGCAAACGGATCGCCAGAATGATATTCCGGCTCATCTCATCGGACACATCTCCCGTAAGGATTACCATAATCTCCCGCGCCGAGAGACCGACGCTCCCCGTCAGCATATTCAGATATACGATTCCGGCCAGTAATAAAGCAGTCAGGCCGATTACGACCACGCATCTTGTTTTGTTCATTGTTCTACTGTAATTTGCTGATACATGTAAGCGACCGGTTTTCATTTGCAAAAACGGCATGCAGATCTTCCATAAAGTCCGCCATACCGGTCGTTCTCTGAAAGAAATCCTTGTGCATGCTGTAGACCCGGCCTTCCTTTACGGCTTTAAAGTCTTTGAACAGCTCGCTCTTATGAAGGAGCTCGTCCACAGACGTGATCCCGCCGCCAATAATACTGTTATATAGTATTATATCAGCGTCATGTGCCGCTGCATAGAAATCTTCGGTCTGCATGGTAAGGCTTGAACCCGAATCCGTCGGCGGGTTCTCCATATCTGTAAAAATGGTGCGGGCGCCCGTTTTCTCGATCATCGCGGAGATATAATCTGCCGGCTTGCGTACATGGATCTCACCGCTCTCCGATACATAGAAGCAGGCCACCACCGGTCCGTCCGGCTTTTCTTCACTGATCGCTTTGATCCGCGCAACCTGCTTGTCAAAAAACTGCGCGGCTTCCTTTTCTCTGTCATATAAAAGCCCGTACAGTTTGATCCATTCAAGGCGTCCCAAAGGATCGATCTCATAGCTTGAGGTCTCGATCAGAACAGGAATTCCAAGTTCTTCCAGCTTCTCTTTAATCTCCGGCTCGTGCGATAGCATCGTATTCTCGATCGCAAGGTTACAGCCCTCCGCCACAAGTCTTTCAAAATCGGGCGCACGATATTTGCCGGCATAGATCATCTCACCGCTTTTCATGCGGTCTAAAGGAAGCGTCAAATTCCATTCTTCCGCAGGAAGGCCGGAAAAACGCACCATACCCATGGCGCCGATCGCAGAGATCAAATCCATGACAGACGTGGAGGCTTCATATGTTTTGTCAAAAGGTGCCTGTAGCACGGTCACGCCATCCGGAAGGTCTGTCGGTGCATCCGCTCCCGCAGGCACGACAAGATAGTTTCCCACACCGGCAATTCGAACAAGGCTGAGCTCTCCGTAGTTCTCGATCAAAATTCCCGTCGCATAGTCAAATTTCAGATCACCGGTCTTTTCAAGACCGGGAAGCGGCGTCATGTCAAACCCTGCACCCGCGCCGAACTCATCCTTCTCTGCCTGTTTCTGAGCAGATGATGCACCGGATGCATTCCCGTCAAGGTTCCAATTCAGTGTATATGCGACCTCGTGCGGCGTACTCATCGCGACCGTGTCCCCTATTAGGGAAAGCGGCTCATCAAGCGTCTTAACGGGAATCGTAAAAGTGGATTCCCCGCCCGGATTCTCGTTTAAGTATTTCACGCCGTCAACAATGATATAGTCGTAATTCTTACTGGTCCATACAAGGACCGCCGTAATCTGACCGTTCTCCTTTGTGACGTGAACAGGCGACTGGATCGTGGCTTTGCCCGATCCGCCCTCCAGAGTTATGTCAACTTCCTTTTCTGTCCATTCTTCCGCCTTGGCCTCTGCTTCGGCCGGCGCATTTTGTTCCGTAGGCAAAGCGGCCTCCTGCGATTGGCAGGAGGTCACAAAGAGTACGGAAACGATCACGGCAAGCGCCGCTCCCAGGAACCGGGGCGCTTTCTTGTTCTTTATCATATTCCTTACTTCCAACTCTTATTTTGCAGGGCTCTTTACGATGACCTTATGGTCATACCATTTGCCCTTCTTGCCGATCAGGGCAAGATCGAATTCTTTGTCAAGATACGGAACGGGAACATCAAATCCGTTTACGGTCTCTGTCGTTCCGTCTTCGTACTTCACCTTGTCTTTGGTCGGCTGAATTATATCAGACTCTGTTTTTTTTTTGCTTCGTCAGCCTTGCCTTCATAAAGACCTACGATCCCGTCGGATGCAAGGCTTACATGGATCATCATCTTGCCATCCTTTACGGTCAGATCGCCCATGCCTTTCAGTGCTTCGTTTACATGAAACATGCTGTTGTCTGTCTCAAATGCCGCCTTGTATGTGCCGTCTTTTAGATCCGCTGCGGAAGCGCTTGCGGGAGCGACCTTAAAACCGCCCTCCTTGATCGCTGCTGCCGTATGTGCGACATAGAGTTTCTGCACGTCTTCAATGCGACCGAGGCCTTCGATCTGGCAATCGATCGATTCAAAGGATCCGTCTGCCGTAAACATGCTCTTCCAGGAATCTTCGTCATCGCCTGCCATGTCGTTGTTTGCATGGTCACCCGCAACAACCATGAGCGGACGCAGGATCACGTGCTTATAGCCCGCTTCCTTTACTGCCGCGATGATGTTCTCACAGGATGTCTCTTCCGGCTCACCTTCAACGGTACCGACGAATACGTTCTTGTAGCCGAGCTTATCCATCTGGGTAGCCATCTGGCTGTAGCTGATCTTTGCTGCATGAGACGTTCCGTGTCCCATGAATACAAATGCCTTGTTGTCTTTATCCGCAGCTTCGATGCTGTCATAGCCGCTAATCGCAACCGCTTCCTTTACGATCGCTTCCGCAACTGCCTTCTTGTCGGCATTGATCACGGTCGCATCCTTGCCTACTTCGCCAAGGAGCGGCTCCGCAACAACTACCTTTTCAAATTTGTCTTTCACTTTATCCAGTGCTTCGCACAGTTCATCATACTCTGCGCCGTGCATCAGGTGTGTCGGCTGTACGACAAGGTTCTTTACACCATTGTCGATGGCACGCTGAAGCGCCTGATCCATGTTGTCGATCTTCTCACCGTCACGTGCCTGTACGTGGTTGATGATGATCTGTGCCGTAAACGCACGTCTTACCGCCCAATCGGGATTTGCAGCTGCGATGGCTTTTTCCACGCCGCTGATATCCTTTGCTCTGCTGTCATTGAAGGATGTACCGCAGCTTACAACCAGAATCTCGTTGTCACCGATCTCATCTGCATTGAGGGGATCGTCCTTGGAAGCATCACCCGTATCTCTGCCGAAATAGTCAGGATCCGCATCTTCACCCTCTACGAGTTCCTTCTGTGCATCCGTCAGCGCATCCCATGCCTTCTTTGCAGCTTCGCACTGCGCATCCGTCTGATCTGTACGTTCCTGCACATAGATCGCATCGATCAGCGCGGCAACCTCATCCGCCTTGGCCTTGTCATCCACTGCGTCTTCCTTGGGCTCTTCTGCGGGAGCCTCGGAAGGAGCAGCCGCCTCCTCCTTGGGTGCTTCCGCCGGAGCCGGTGCAGGAGCTGCATTCTCCGCGTTGCCGCAACCTGCAAGCATGGAAGCTGTCAGTGCGACTGTTAATAATGTTGTGATCGCTTTTCTTTTCATCTTTCTCCTCCCTGATACGGTCTTATGCCGCATCACCTTCTTGAAAACATTTTTAAACAAAGAAAAACTCATCCTGCCGGAGCAGAATGAGTGATCATGTACGTAACAAACCGACCCTGCACGCTATACGCGCGGGTCTTCTCACAGTACGACCAATTCCTCGTGGTCCGGACAAAATCCTGTACCAACAAACGGCAGGTTTCCTGGCTTGCAGATCATCACGCGCCTGTCCGTCTTCCCGGTCTCCCAGTGACGCCGATCATGATCGGTGTAACAGTCGCACTCCCTGCTTACAGTGACGAGATCGCACAGGTCTTGCACCTGTTTCCCTTTTAACCTCTGCCCTCTGAGAAAATGGAGCAGCGGCACCGTATGCTTTCTTATTCATTTTCTTAACATCACGATGATAGCACAGACGCGTGAACTTTTCAACGCGTGCGCCGTGAAGAAATACAAGCAGTGATGCGAAACGCTAGTATACCCATGATCACGCCGAACACGATCCCGGTCAGCA
>JAIKWO010000144.1 GCA_024684675.1 Lachnospiraceae bacterium | reverse complement strand
GACGGCGACGGCGAGAAGGAAGTCCTTCTTGTCGACCGCGATGAGAATCGTCAGCTCAAGCTTAAGATGATGACCTTCCCGGACGGAAAGCCGACGGAATCGGGCACTTTTTTCACAGGGATCACGATCAGCGATTGCTTAGGCTACGGGGAGGCCTGTGATGTGCAGGATATATACCTCTTTACGGATGGGGACGGCAAGACAAGGATCGGACTTGAGACCTCCGGCTGCGAAGGGATTCGTGCAGACGGTACGGTTATCAGTTTTGAAGCACTTTCCTTTGATGACGGAAAGTTTGCATCACTCGGAACAGCATATTATGCAGGGTCTGACGGTGAAAACAACGGTATGACGGCCGATGTTGAGAAGCTGATCGGCGTGAAAGTCAACTGGAGAGAGCTGTTTAGCTTAAATCACAGGGTATCTGACTATGTGAACGATTATCAGGATATCGTCAGCTTTACGACGAACAGCTATATCAACTCTGATGCGGATCAGGAAGATTTTTGGGCTTGGCGCGAGTCCGGAACGGAACCTTTTGAGATCTGTAGTATTTATGTAGAAAAGCGAGACAGAGAAGAGCAGATCAAGGCATCGGATTATGACTTCGGCGGTGCGTATATCGAATATATCAAGAATGCTGAGAAGGGTGATGAATACGGCACCCCGGCAGGTTATGATGTTTTCTATGTATCCTTTGATGCAGCGCCTCTTCTTTATGTGCGTGGCAACTCGACTGCCGCCGGCGACAGGGTCGTTTCCTTTAAGGATGGCAAGCTGACGGAGCTTTACTGTTATAACTACGGCGTGTCCTACAATGCGGTAGACGGCGTCTTTGCGGACCGCGGCGGCCACATGGACGAGTATTACGATGATATCTATACTCTTGAGGACGGTGCGTTTAAGAAGATCGCGTCCGGAACATACGGCGCGGAAGATAACGCAAACGTACAGTTCGATGAGGCGGGCGAACCCATCTATCAGTACTTCTGGGAAGAGAAGCCCGTAACCAAGGAAGAGTATGAGGCAGCGCTCCAAAAGGTCTACAATACGGAGATGGCCAGTGAACCGAGCGTCCAGAGCGCAGCCGATACGATCGAGCTGATCGAACAGTACTATAGATGACCTCCAAGGCGGAGTTCCCGGCTCAAAATCAGAACAGACCGTTTCCGAAAAGGAGCGGTCTGTTTTTGCATGTCGCGGTTAGTCCGCTTTTGACGGAAGAAACAAATGGGAAAGCTCCGTTTTATGCGGGTATACAAAGATCGCGACGCCTTATTGAATGCCCATTTTGCCTGTGTTATCTTCTGCTTGGGAGAACGAATTCTCACAAACAACAGGAGGGTTAATATGGGAACTGAAAGAAAGATCGGAATGCAGGATATCGCAGTGATGAGCGTGCAGTACGCACAGTATTCGTTTGACTATTTTTTAAAGTCAATGGAAACATGCGGTGTGAAAAATGTCGACATGTGGGGCGGCGCACCGCACTATTGCAGGCTGGACTACAATACGTCCGGGGAAGCGGCAAAAGCGATCCGCGAGCTGAAGGACCGCATGGCCGCGCGTGGAATGAAGACCGTCATGTACACACCGGAGACACTGGCTTATCCGTACAGCTACAGTACTTCCAATGATGCGCTTCGTGCAAGAACGATCGACTATATGAAGCATGCCATGGAAGATGCATTGGAGTTTGGAACGCATTATCTGTTTATGAATACGGGATGCCACAGCCGCGATATGGACAGAGAAGAAGGGATGAAGCGCACGATCGAGAGCTATGCGGTTCTGTGCGAATATGCAAAACGTTACGGTGTAGAACTTGTATTTGAACAGCTTCAGCCCTATGAGAGCGATCTTTGCGTTAATATCGAAGATATGAAGAGGATCGTGAAAGAGGTGAATTCGGACGCGCTGAAGATCTGCATCGATATTACGGCGATGAATGTAGCGGGCGAGACACTACAGCAGTATTTTGATGTGTTCGGTAAGAAACTTTACTGGGTACACTATTCGGACAGCCATCACCTCGCTTTGGGAGAAGGCGATTACGGCAGAGAAAAGCTCGCCGACATGATCCACACACTGGAGAGGAACGGATACGAAGGACTGCTGGATCTGGAGATCAACGATTCTGTCTATCTGGAGGATCCGCATGCTGCGATCGAAAAGTCTGTAGATTACCTGAAAACGCTCCTTGTTGCAAAACTGTAGACGAATTGATCGCCTGTGCACGTTCGGAAGGCCTGGAGATCACAAGAGAAGAGGCGGAAGCTCTTATAAACGCGGATAAGGTATGCACGTAACTTTGTCACCTACAATCCGTACACAATCTGCAAAAGCTCGCCGACAAAGCCCGTGATCTTGCGGGCACCACTAACATTTGCATGGCTGTCTTCGGCATTGTCTGTGGCAAAGTCGTAACCGATCTTGGCGTAATAGCGATACTCGTTCATATCAAAATAGAGAATGCCTTTATTTTTGGCGTATTCCGTCAATGCATGGAATGCGCCGTTATTCATTGCGACGGACGGTGTTGTGATGAGGCACAGGTGTATGCCGCGCTCTGCGCAAAGTGTCGCGATCCGGTCAAGATACTCTTTCATGAGCGGAAGCGGATCGGTGTACTGATCAACGCCTTCCGGATAGAGTGGCTCATAGCCTGTATTACCCGACTCTGCATCAAGCGCCACATATCCGCGCGTGCCGTTATCATCGTAAGATGGCGCAGGCGCGAAGTCGGATTCGCCAAGCTCCTTCCAACGGTCGTGATAGCGGCGCAGGGGAAAGAGATAGCTTCCAAGTTCGTGGCTGTCATCTCGCGCGCAGAGATCCATCACGGCATCCTTTTTGACGGATGACCAGTGCATAGCATCGAATGCCGCACGGGTAAAGGGCTCGGGCGAGTTGATCGGCGATCCCTCATCCCATGGAAAAAGCAGCATCGGGTCCAGGACTACAACCTTCGGAGACTGAAAACGGAGCGCCTCCTTAAGCCAATAATAGCTTGTGAAGATACTCTGCTGTTCGCAGCAAAGATTGTAGGAGCGGATGCCACAGGTTTCCACCAATACATTTGGAGAAAAGGCTGCAGCGCCGTAGCTGCTCCCTAAAAAGAGCACGTCAATGGAAGCCTCGGGCTCAGCATAGAATCCGGCGTAGGTGGAGCCAAGCGCCCAGTCACCTTCGTCCTGTCCGGGCGTGAAGACCTGTGTCAGATATATTGTTATGTATGCGAATACGCCAAGCGCACAAAGTGCTGCGAGGGCATATCGTATTATTTTTTGTTTCAGCATATTTTCCCAAAGAACTCTTTTTTTCGTTGTTATCTATTATACATAGATGCTACTGCGTTTCAAGGGACCTTGCTGTTCTTTGTGCTTATGGCATACAAGTATGTAGGTGTTTCTGTACGGAATTCATTTGCAAACGTGGACGGTGTTTTCTTTGTGCTCCTGATCGTTCTCTTCCATGTTACGACCGGAAGAGCCGGCTATGTGACCAGGCTGTTTGAGCCTGCTGTCATGATCGGACTGATCCTGACCGTTGGTGCGGCGATTATCTATCCGCATATCAGGGACCGGCGTGATACAGAAGGCGGCAGGCCGGCACCGGTATCGGCTAAGACACCCAAGAAGATTCTGATCATCGGTATCGCCGTGGCGATCATTGCCGCTTTCTTTGATGGGGCGGAATCCATGGTAACCAGCGTGCTACTCGGAGATGATGTGGTTGATTCTGTCGACTATATCTGCGCAACCGGAACGCTACAGGTAGTCATTTCCATTCTGCTGTGGATCTGGCTATGGATCAGAAATAAAGAGATCTATACCCCCTTCCGAAAGACAGAAAAAAAAGCACCTGCCGAAGCAGATGCCATTAACTGCTTTAGTAACGCCTTGTATTATTGTTTTTTACCAAAAGATACTTGGCGCTGTATTAGATATATTTCGAAGTTTGTTGGTCACACAGTCTTGATTTGGACATATGTAATATCCCCCGTCCTCATCATAATCCACATTTTTACCTTGGCCGTTCATTAGGATTATACGCAGTAAATTCCCCGCCTCCGGATACTTTGTCCAGTTCTTCATCATCAAGGAGCATCCCTGCCTCTTTTATGGTATCCCTTGCTTCTTCCTTTGTCTTTGCATTTTCTACTTTTTCCTTCAGATCACCGA
>JAIKWO010000123.1 GCA_024684675.1 Lachnospiraceae bacterium | reverse complement strand
GCCTTCGGTAAACCCGCGGCTTACGATCTTCATCAGGTTGGCATAGCCCGTATTGTTCTCTGCCAGCAGGACAAGGTGGTGGTAACGGTCCTCACCGCCTGTCGTCTCCTTATCAAAGCGGGAGTTCGGTGCCACATAAACCTCGCAGCCAAGCACGGGATTGATCCCCGCCTCTCTTGCCGCACGGTAAAAATCGATCACGCCGTACATCACGCCGTGGTCTGTAATGGCCGCCGCCGTCATGCCCAGTTCTTTGCACCTTTTCACATATTCTTTGATCTTATTGGACCCATCCAGAAGACTGTATTCGGTATGGGTGTGAAGATGTACGAATGACATGCGATCTCCCTCAGTAAAGTATCTGTTCGTGTGCGTACGCATCCTGAAAATAAAAATGAGATAGGATGCGAACACCCTATCTCATATTTTAGCATATGCATTCTGACTCTTGAATCATTTTCTTACGAAGAACGCAGCAAGTGCCTGCTCCGACTTGCTACTAGAGATATTTTTTCAATACGTCTGCCTTATCCGTCTTCTCCCAGGGAAGATCCAGATCGTTGCGGCCGAAGTGACCGTAAGCTGCTGTCTGCTTGTAGATCGGACGACGAAGGTCGAGCATCTTGATGATGCCTGCCGGACGGAGGTCGAAGTTCTCACGAACGATCTCTACAAGCTTGTCATCGCTGACTTTGCCTGTGCCGAAGGAATCAACCATGATAGATGTAGGCTGTGCTACACCGATCGCGTAGGAGAGCTGGATCTCGCACTTCTCAGCAAGACCTGCCGCTACGATGTTCTTTGCAACGTAACGCGCTGCGTAAGCTGCGGAACGGTCAACCTTTGTGCAGTCCTTACCGGAGAATGCACCACCGCCGTGACGAGCGTATCCGCCGTAGGTATCTACGATGATCTTACGTCCTGTCAGACCTGCATCACCGTGCGGTCCGCCGATTACGAAACGGCCGGTCGGATTGATGAAGAACTTGGTATCCTTATCAACGAGTTCTTTGGGAAGCACTTCGTCGAAAACATATTTCTTGATATCTTTGTGGATCTGCTCCTGTGTTACATCAGGATCGTGCTGCGTACTTAATACGACAGCTTCGAGACGCTTCGGCTTGCCTGCCTCATCGTACTCAACGGAAACCTGGCTCTTGCCGTCCGGTCTTAAATATTTGAGCGTGCCGTCTTTTCTAACCTTGGTAAGCTGCAATGCCAGCTTGTGTGCCAGAGAGATCGGATACGGCATTAACTCTTCTGTCTCGTTGGTCGCATAACCGAACATCATACCCTGGTCGCCTGCACCGATCGCTTCGATCTCTGCATCGGACATCTTGTTCTCTTTTGCTTCCAACGCCTTGTCAACGCCCATCGCGATATCGGAAGACTGCTCGTCGATCGCAGTAAGAACAGCGCAGGTGTTGCCGTCAAAGCCGTACTCGGACTTGTCATAGCCGATCTCTTTAACGGTATCTCGTACGATCTTCTGGATGTCAACATACGCATTGGTCGTGATCTCACCGGTTACCAGTACAAAACCTGTACATGTTGCTGCCTCACAAGCCACGCGGCTCATGGGATCTTCTTTCATCAAGGCATCCAGGATGGCATCAGAGATGGCATCACACATCTTATCGGGATGGCCTTCGGTTACGGATTCGGATGTAAATAATCTTTTTTCCATAGAGTTCTCCTTCTTAAAAATAGGGATAAAAAAATCCGCTTCATAAGCGGATCCAAAGTAACGTTGATACTCAAATCCTCTTATTGTTCGATCGCTCGCTCAGGTAGGCACCTTCCTTCCGGGGTTGCCGTGGCTTCATAAGTCCTATGTACCTCCACCACTCTGAATAAGAGAAAACATACAATATTGAATTTTTATATCTGCTGATAGCATACACTCTTAGGGCACACTTGTCAATTCATTGCTTTTCGCCGTATAATTAAAGTGTATAACTGTCTTCACGAGGGAACCTTATGAGAAGCGTTAAGATCAGCAGGCTGGAAGCCGGTATGGTAACAGCCGAGACTCTGTACAACCCGAATAACGGTACCGTGCTTTTGCCGGAGAAGACCATCCTGACAGACAAGACCATCGCCTGGCTCGAGTCGCTGCAGATCTCTGCGCTCAATGTTGAAGGCGATCTCGCACCCGAAGAGCTTCGTCAGCCGGATCCCGCTACGATCCGGGTACGCTCATCAGCCGAGTTTAAGAGGTTCGAGCGCGAGCATGAGAAAACGGTCAATCTCTACACCGCCTCGATCAATGATTTTGTCTTAAAGAACAAAATGTTCGAGCCACAGCGCCTCGTGAAAGCTTTGATGAATCTTGTCAGCGGCAAGCAGTACCGCTTCAACATTCTCGAGATGCTCTCCAACCTCAAATCATATGACGATCCCACGTATTCACATGCCATCAACGTTGCGCTTCTTACCCACACATTCGGCAAGTGGCTTCGCATGTCGCCTTCCGAGCTTGAGATTCTGACACTGGCAGGTCTCTTGCACGATGTCGGCAAGATCATGATCCCTGAGAAAATTTTGAAAAAGCCGTCGGCGCTTTCGCATGCGGAATACGAAGTCATGAAAACGCACACACTCAAAGGCTACTATAAACTCAAGAACGCCGAAGTAGACCCGCGCATCTGTGAAGCAGCGCTTTCCCACCACGAGCGTGTTGACGGTTCAGGCTATCCATACGGACTCAAAGGCACGGAATTATCGGCCTTTGCGTCGATCATCGGCATCACCGACGTCTACGATGCGATCACAAGCCCGCGCGTTTACCGTGATCCGATCTGCCCGTTTAAGGCGATCGCGCTGTTCGAAAAGGAAGGCCTGCAGAAATATGACCCGCAGTACATTTTGACATTCCTTGAAAATGTCGCATCATGCTATCTGTATACCGATGTACTTCTAAGTGACGGTCGTACCGGCAAAGTCATTTTCATCAACCGGGATCAGATCTCCAAACCGACCGTTCAGCTTAGCAGCACCGAATACATCGACCTTTGCAAGGCACCGGATTTGTATATTGAAAGAATGTTATAGTAAACGTTAAAAAAGTCGCCGGACGATCAGTCCGGTGACTTTTTGATTCTCATATTCGTTAGCCGACACGCAATTTAAACTTCTGAACATCGCGTTCGGAATCCACGCGTGCAATCTTTGCTCCGAGATTTTGAAGCTTCTCGGGAAAATCTTCATAACCGCGTTCGATATACTTCACATCGTCGATCAGCGTATAGCCTTCTGCAGAAAGACCTGCAAGCACAAGTGCTGCACCCGCACGCAGATCCGGTGCGGTAATCTCCGCGCCCGTATACTTCTGCACGCCGTCAATGATAGCGGTATTGCCTTCCACCTTGACGTTCGCACCCATACGTGTCAACTCATCCACATATTTGAAGCGATTCTCGAAAATGCTCTCCGTCACGATGCTGATCCCCTGACCGAGCGCCAGCGCAACCGTAATCTGCGGCTGCATGTCTGTCGGAAAGCCCGGATACGGAAGCGTCTTGACCTGCGTATGACTCAAACGTTTGCTCGCTACCACGCGAACCTCGTCATCCGACTCCTGCACTTCGCAACCGATCTCGATAAGCTTTGCACTGATCGACTCCAAATGCTTCGGGATTACATTCTTAACCGTTATATCCCCTTTTGTGACCGCAGCCGCGAACATGAATGTGCCGGCTTCGATCTGATCCGGGATGATCATATACTCAGACCTGTGCAGTCTCTCCACGCCTTTGATACGAATGACGTCGGTACCGGCACCTTTGATGTTGGCACCCATACTGTTTAAGAAGTTCGCAACGTCTACGACGTGCGGCTCCTTTGCGGCATTCTCAATGATCGTCTGGCCTTCAGCCATGACGGAAGCCATCATGACATTGATGGTCGCGCCGACCGTAACAACATCCATGTAGATATGTGCCGCCTTCAGCGCGGAAGCCTTGGCATTGACCATACCGTGCGCGATATCCACATCAGCGCCGAGTGCCTTGAATCCTTTGATATGCTGGTCGATCGGTCTTGCTCCGATCGCGCAGCCGCCCGGAAAGACAACCGTGCCCTGTTTATATTTGCCGAGAAGTGCGCCGAGCAGATAATACGACGCACGGATCCGCTTCACGTAATCGCCTTCGATCACCTGACTGTGGATCCTGGACGCATTGATCTCAACGGTATGCCTGTCAATTCGTTTGATCAGTACACCGATGTTCTCCATTGCCTGCAACATGATATTGGTATCACGCACATCCGGCATGTTTGAAATCAGAACGGTCTCATCCGTCATGATGGACGCAGCCAGAATCCCGAGTGCCGCATTTTTCGCACCGCCGATCTCGACTTCACCAACAAGCGGGGTTCCGCCCTTGATCACGTATTGTTCCATACTTTCTTCCTCAATGAATAATACTTGAGAATTATATACACTTTTATCTGTTTTGTAAAGTACCGCCGAAAAGGGCGCAAAATCAGCTTAAATAGTTCAGCGGGTTCACCTGACTTCCGCCGATCAGGATCTCAAAATGAACGTGCGGTCCCGTGCTGACACCGGTGTTGCCGGACAATGCGATCTTCTGTCCCTGGTTAACTTTCTGTCCCGGCTTTACAAGGACACGACTCAAGTGACCGTACCTGGTCTGGCGACCGTCAATATGGTTAATAAAGATTACATTACCGTATCCGCTCGCCCAGCCGGCCTTTACAACCGTACCGCCGCAGGATGCCATAACAGCCGTGCCGACAGGTGTCGCCCAGTCAACACCTTTATGATAAGTCGATGCACCCTTCTTAGGTGCTTTCCTTCTGCCGAATCCGGATGTGAAGCGGCCGCCGGAGATCGGCTTGATATAGGTAGGCGGGATCTTGGTACCACGCTCCACGATCTTGGGAACCGCCTTGATCATCACTTCTTCCTTAACGATCTCACGCCCTGCTTCCGCGCTGTTCTTATATGTAATAACACCGATAACCTTACGATGTCCGCAGGAAGGCTGCTGCCTCGTCACCATGTCATTGGTGTACCAGTCATCGTTATCGAGATAGATGATATCCTCATCATAATCTTCTTCATAATAGAGCTGCTCGCTGCGAACAACGGACAGTTCCGGCTCAGGCGATGTAACGATGATCTCGTCACCCACACGGATCGTCGAGCTTGCGCTCTCGATGCCGGGGTTGATCGCAATCAGGTCATCAAGCGAAAGGCCGTTATTCTCTGCAATCTCAGAAAGCGTATCGCCCGATACGACTTCGTAGATCTTGTTCTTCTCCTGCTCTTTGGTCACCTGCTCGATCGCAGTCTGAAGACTTGTAAGCGATTCATCCGGTAGATAACATTCCACGACTTCCACGGGATCCGCAAAATCCATCGTCAGAACGCCCTGATCATAATCGGAAAAATCAAGTTCCACATCCGGCTCGATCTCATCAAACGCCGTATTCATGAGCGCTTCCGCACCCGCTTCGCGCACATAGCCTGCCGCTTCCTTCGCATTCTTGATCGCTTCACTCGTTCGGATCACGTGTGTTGTCAGAACGTTCAGCTCACGCGTAGGGTCGGTCACAAGCTCCGCTTTGTATTCGTGCTTCTCGTCATATTTGCCGATAACGGCATTCAAAAGGTTCAGTACTTCATCCGCGCCGCCGAGGTTCACCATGTACTGGTTCACCTTAACGGTATAGGCACGCTGCATTGTCTCGATCCGGCTCTTCTTCAGTACAGCGGTCATGTTACCGACAATGGTCGATGCCGAATCCACTTCGCCGAACCACTTTTCTTCACCGGTGATCTCAATATCGGTGTCAGCCAGAAGCATATCCGCGCTCTCTCTTGCGGCTGCAAGACGCGCCCTCCGAAGAAGCCCCGAGACATCCCGATCGCCGTATACACCTACATCGGTTCCGTTTAGGCGAATGTGAAAAACGTTCTCGCCTTTACTCTCTATGATCACAAGTGTGGGAAAAAAAAGAATACACACAAAGACTGCCGCAAGGAGTCCCCATATGTGTGCCCACCTCGTTTTTCTGTTCAGTTTCATATTGAAAAAATGTCCTTCATTACCGTTTCCGTAACAGTCTAATTTTATCAGTTCACATTTTACTTGTAAAGATTTTAGCCGTTCGCTAAGATGAATCTGAGGAAGGAGGGGACATGGAACATCTGTTTTTTCATATCGACGTAAACAGTGCATTTTTGAGTTGGAGCGCACTGTCGGAACTTCAAAAAGGAAACCCTGTCGACATCCGTACGATCCCCTCTATCGTCGGTGGTGACAGCGACAGGCGGCACGGAATCGTTCTCGCCAAATCGATTCCCGCAAAGAAGTACGGAATTGAGACGGCAGAGACCGTTGCAAGTGCTTTTCGCAAATGCCCGAACCTCGTGATGGTGCCTCCCGACATGTATATGTACCGCGATATGTCACGCAGTCTGATGGCATATCTTTCCGGCATCAGTCCTGAGATCGAGCAGGTCAGTGTCGACGAATGTTACATGAACGCGACGCCGCTTCTTAAGAAATACAAAAATCCGGTGGACGCCGCCGATATGATCCGCGCAGGTGTCCGCGATACCTTTGGCTTTACCGTCAACATCGGCATATCGGATCGGAAAGTTCTCGCCAAGATGGCATCCGATTTTCAAAAACCGGATCGGACGCACACGCTTTTCGCATCGGAGATTTCCGAAAAAATGTGGCCGTTGCCCGTCTCTTCACTCTTTTTCTGCGGCAAGTCAAGTGTGGCCGCTTTGAAAAAACTGGAGATCCTTACGATCGGCGATCTTGCGACAGCAGATCCTTCCATCATCGAGCTCCATCTAAAGAGCCATGGCCGGCTCCTGTGGCAGTTCGCCAACGGGATTGATGATTCCGTTGTTGTAACGGAAAGCGCCGACGCAAAGGGAGTCGGCAACTCCACAACACTGCCGCATGATATCGACTCTCCGGAAGAGATCTCCAAAACGCTCCTTCATCTTGCAGATTCCGTTGCAACAAGGCTTCGCAAATACGGAAAGAAAGCTTCGATGGTCAATTGCGAGATCCGCTATGCAGATTTTCACGATGTATCGCATCAGATGCTCCTTCCGCGTGCAACAGACGATGCCGGCGATCTGCACACTGCGGCCTGCAAGCTTTTTTCAGAGATCTGGGACGGCTCGCCCGTCAGGCTCCTTGGCATCCGCACGTCCAAGCTCTCCGAGCGCTCCGATCCCGTGCAGATGACGATCTTTGATTATGCGCACCCCGAAGAAGACGCAAAAAAGCGAAAGCTCAACGAGGCGCTCGACTCAATCCGCAATAAATACGGCAAAGATGCCGTCACACGCGGCACGTTTTTACCGCCGCAATCATAAAAACCGCCAATCGCTTATCTTATCGCGAATGGCGGTTTGTTTTCTTTTGGGTTGTTTTCTTTTTGACGCTGTATCCGAATGTTCCGAGCTCTCTGCCCAGAGAAAAGTATGTGCCGTGCGAATAGACGATCGGATGTGCCTTCTCCAGAGAAAAGCGCCCCTTCTCGTCCATATATTGCTTGTCCGCATGGACTGCGACAACTTCCGCAACAAACATATCATGTGAGCCAAGCTCGATAACCTGCTTCACCTTACACTCGATCGATACGGGGCTTTCCTCGATCAAAGGAGCCGATACTTCACTTGCCGGGATCCTTGTCAGATGCGCCGCTTCGAACTTATCGATATCACGCCCGCTCTTCACGCCGCAAAGATCCGTTGCACGTACAAGCGCTTCCGTCGTTAAGTTGATCACAAATTCACCTGTCTCAGCGATCATATGATGGCTGAAACGCTCTTTACGCACGGAGATCGACACCATCGCAGGGCTCGAGCAGATCGTTCCGGCCCAGGCGATCGTCAGGACATTCGCTCTGCCATCCCGATCGGCGCAGGTAACAAGTACCGCAGGGAGCGGATAGAGCATGTTGCCCGGGCGCCACAGTTCTTTGCTCATCGTATCCTCCTACAGAATGTTAAACATACGAAGAAGGATCAGCGTAAGGTTCGCTGCGCCAAGCAAAAATGTCAGGATCGCAAATACCAGCGTCGCGCCTCTTCCGGACTTCGCATCTTCAATCGCAACCATCAGATCGGCGGTCTGCGTCTTCAGCTCGTCCTTTACGACAGCCTGCACGTTCCGATACACCTTAACGCTCTCTTTATGCATAAAATCTTCACTCTGACGACGAAGCTCTTCCTCACGTTTGCGGATCTCTTCGGGATCCTCTGTCTGCTGCCCGGTCGCGGCGTTCTGCTCAGCCCGCTCAACCAGTTTGCGGAACGTATCCGTCATCTCCGCATTCTTTAAATGAAGCTGACGCATCTGCTGGATCACCTGATCATATTCGGCGATCTGATGACGAAGCTTTTCGATCTCTTTTGCTTCCGCCTGAGAATTCGCCTTGATCATCTCGGATGCGTTGAATCGCTGTGCCAGTTTTTCCATAAAGTTGTCCATGGTCGCTCCTTTTGGTACGGCATTTTATCGTTGGAACCGTTTTTCTTTCTGCATTTTAGCATTTTTCACGGTATATGGCAATCGTTTTTGTGAATTATAGACAATAATGTTTTATCGAAAATGATGTTTTTGTACAAAAACACATGTTGTTACAATTTGTTCATATTCTGTTCATAAGTTGGTGGTAAAGTAATAAATGTAAACAAGATATATACGTAATGTTCTTCATTACACATATAGATAAATTTTTTCATAATAGCCTCGGTGCCGAAAGGTGCCGGGGCACTCCTCATTTTTGGGGGTCTTTTTTCAAAAATGAAGCCGCAACGGTTATGCCGCTGCGGCCTATCTTTCCTCTTCTCGCACTTCTTTTCCGAGTTGATCGTTATATCGGAGAACCTGCTCGTTCAACGAGAGCATCTGGTTATCAAGCTCCGTGATCATCTCAGAACACTTCACCAATTCATGTTTGATAAAATCAGGCGTATTGCCTTCAAATTTGTAATTGATCTTATGTTCAAGACTTGCCCAGAAATCCATTGCTACCGTTCGGATCTGGATCTCAACCTTGGTCTCTGCGATCCTGTCTGACAGGAAGATCGGTACGGAAACGATCATATGGTAACTTCTGTATCCGCTTGGCTTGGCTTTCTTGATATAGTCCTTAACGGATAACACCTTCAGATCGTTCTGGTTCGCAATCATCTCCGCGATCCTGTAAATATCGGAAGTAAACGAACAGATCACGCGTACACCCGCAATATCGTTCACGTATTTGACCATGTTCTCGATCGTGGATTCGTGTCCGTTCTTGCGGAGCTTCTTAACGATGCTCTCCGGTGTCTTCAATCGCGCTTTAATATGTTCGATCGGATTATACTGATGCACATGCTGAAACTCGTCGTTGAGTATTTCAATCTTGGTGCCGATTTCTTTCAACGCCGAGTTGTAAATTAGCTGGACCTCTTTCCAGGAGTCCACCTCGCTATTCGCTGATGGCGTAAAGGTCATAACACTACCACCTCTCTATGGACAGTATATCACAAAAAATGCTAGAATGAGCATGTTTCACAATTATTTTATAAATTGTTCATGATATTTGTCTGAATTAGATAGTGATGGGAGTAACGATGATGAGGCTCTGGTGCCGCTTATGGAAAGACACGCACATGCTGAAGGATACGGTTGTCTGCCGCGAAGAAAAAGATACTCGCACGCATAAGATCTTTGCTGCGCTCGAAGAGGCCTGCTGCCGCTTTGATCTTTGCAGACCGATCTGGCTTGAGAAGAACATTTCGGAGTTCCAGAGTGTCTCAAAGACCTGTTTTTACCAGGATTCCTTTATCGAAGAGATCCCGTTTGATTATATGGAAATACAAGTGATCGAAGAAGATGATTGACATCTTCCGGTGCGCCTGCTATATTATAGTCGTGATATGTAGTTTTGATTACTACATGCTATGGTTTTAGGAGGTGCGTATGGAAGGATTTAAGATAACGATTCGCGAACCGGGCAGTGCCCTGACTCATTTTGCGGCGATGATCTTAACGATCATCGGTTCGGTCCCTCTTTTGACCAAGACAGCGCTTCGGCTCGGCACCGGTGATTTCATCGCCATGAAGGTATTTGTTGCGGGCATGATCTTACTGTATGCCGCAAGCGCAACATACCATTCGGTCATGTTATCACCTGACCGCTTACGCATTTTCCGGAAGCTCGATCATATGATGATCTTCGTTCTGATCGCAGGCTCCTATACGCCGATCTGTGTGACAATCCTCGGCGGCGAGACCGGCATGATGCTCCTTCGCATCGTGTGGCTGATCTCCTTTGCCGGCATGCTTGTTAACGCGCTTTGGATCACATGCCCCAAGTGGCTCTCTTCTACGATCTACATTGCTCTGGGCTGGGCTTGTGCTTGGGTGTTTGGTGAGTTGTGGGCTAAGCTCCCCTTCTCCGGATTCTTCTGGCTCCTGATCGGCGGCCTCATCTATACCGCAGGCGGTGTCCTGTACGCACTGAAGCTCAAAGCATTCAACAACAAGCACAAGTATTTTGGCACGCATGAGATCTTCCATCTGTTTGTGATGGGCGGAAGCTTCTGCCACTTCATCTTCATGTACTTCTATGTAGCATAGATCATAAAACAAAGCACTGCATCACATCGTATGTGACCGCAGTGCTTTTCATTTTGTTCTACTCTTCAAATCCGTTCGGATTCATGCTCTGCCAGCGCCAAGCATCTTCGCACATTTCTTTCATGCCGTACTGTGCTTCCCATCCAAGCTCTCTCTTGGCCTTGGATGCATCGGCATAGCAGGTTGCAATGTCGCCGTCGCGTCTCCCTTTTATCACGTAGGGAATCTTCTTTCCGGATGCTTCCTCCACATTTTTGATCACTTCGAGAACACTGTATCCATGCCCTGTCCCCAGGTTATAGATCGCAACGCCCGGCTTCTCTGTAATCCTCTTAATCGCTGCCACATGACCGCGCGCCAGATCGACAACATGGATATAATCCCGCACGCCCGTTCCGTCCGGCGTATCATAATCGTTTCCAAAGACATTGACTTCTTTTAACTTGCCGATCGCGACCTGTGTCACATACGGCATCAGGTTATTGGGAATCCCATTCGGATTCTCGCCGATCAGGCCGCTCTTATGTGCACCGATCGGATTGAAATAGCGAAGCAGGATCACATTCCAGGATGAATCAGCCGTGTGCATATCCTTCAGGATCTGCTCCAGCATACCTTTGGTGCGACCGTACGGATTGGTGATCTCTCCGAGCGGGCATTCCTCCGTGATCGGCACGAACGCCGGATCGCCGTATACGGTTGCCGAAGAAGAAAAGACGATATCCTTCACGCCGTGTCCGCGCATCACATCAAGCAGGTGAAGCGTTCCCGTCAGATTATTATGGTAGTATTCAAGCGGCTTATGCACCGACTCGCCGACTGCCTTAAGCCCCGCAAAATGAATCACACAGTCAATCTTCTCTCTGTCAAAGACCTCGTTCAGGCCATCGCGGTCCAGAAGATCCACCTCGTAAAAATGAACCGGCTTTCCGGTAATCTTCTCCACACGCCTCAATGATTCGCGGCTAGCGTTGACAAGATTGTCCACAACTACTACATCATAGCCCGCTTCCTGCAGCTCCACCACTGTATGGCTGCCGATAAAACCGGCACCGCCCGTAACCAAAATCGTCACTTTCTTTTCCTCCCGAACGTTACAGTTCGTATCCGTTCTTCTTTAATAAATCCCGCGCCGTATCCACGCTGTCAACGCCCTCACGATTCTTGATCGGTGCGAATTCCTTCTCCCGCACTACTTCAAACGGAAGGCAGGTATCCAGCTCATGGATCATATCCAGCACAAGTTGTTCGTATTTGTAACCGTTCGGCGCCTCAGGATGCACTTCATTCCCGTCTGCGTCGATATGATTGATCTTCTTTTCCACCACATGAAGCGGCAGGTTCCGGTTCATGATCCGTTCAAGCGCTTCCACATTGAACAAATAATTCAGGATCACACCATAGTTATATGCGTATTCACCCTTTTCATTCTTTGCGACGCGCATCTCATCCGACAGCTCGTAGTACTCTACAATCGACGGTCTGCCGTCTTCAAGACACATAACGCCGACACGCTCGTCCGGAGACGCTTTCCGCACCACTTTCGATCCGACGTCGCTGCCCGTATCCAATACCGCACCGACAAAAACCGGATCCGCGATCCGCTGCAGCACATTGTCTACCGCAAAAATATTGAGCCATTCGATGCCCTTTTCATGAATCATATCCGTGATCCCGGCACGGTCCATGGAAATATACCAGCCGCCGTTGCCGTTCGGAGAAGTACTCATCTTGTAAGGACTCTCCATGTAAACTTTACCGTCATAATCCGATGCCGGCGCCATATCCTGTTTAAAGAACAGGATCTCCTCCTTGGGATAGCCGAAATAGTCATGCTCCTCAAAAAAGCGGGTTGTGGCTTCATGATTCTTATCACTCGTCATCACAAAAAACGGGATCCATTCGCCGCATTCACGGACTACATCCATCGTATTCTCCATGATCCGCTGGAAGATATAGACATGCTTCGTAAGACCGATATCATACATGCCCTTCGGATCATCGGAACCAAGTCTCGTACCCATGCCGCCCGCCAGAAGGACCGCGCCGACTTTCCGCTCCTTAAGCGCTTGCAGACCGATCTTGCGAAAACATGCTTCCTTCTCTTTGATCTTATCAAGCTGAAGTGCTTCAAGAGGCTCGATCTTGCCGCGCGTAAGAACTTTGCCGGCTTCCCGCTCCTTTGTTGTAAGCATGGAAAAATCCGTCTCT